>RFKJ01000684.1 GCA_003694325.1 Deltaproteobacteria bacterium | reverse complement strand
GATCAAGACCGTCCGCCGGGCACCCTTCAGCACCGTCACGCAGCGGCGCCGCTGGCTGGCCGACCTGGACTTCAACGTGCTGTCCCTCACGCCCGAACAGATCACCTTCGACATGGTCTCCAAGGGCACCAGCGCGTTCTCCCAGGACCAGCAGGCTGCGCTGTACCTGGGGGACGAAGCCTATGCCGGGGCGGTCAACTTCGAGCACCTCCAGCAGGCCGTCTCCGACATCCTCGGCAAGCCACACGTCGTGCCCGCCCACAACCTGCTCGGCGCGATCAAGCTGGTCGTGGCCACCATGGTCGCCGACGGCGAACAGGTGCCGGCCAACACGCTCGGCCTGCGGGACGCCCTGGCGCCGCGCGGGGTGCGCAGTCCCGATGTGCGTTCCGGCCGCGATGACGTGTTCACCGGCAACCTCGACCTCGCCGCCCTGGAGCGCCAGCTCGAGCAGGGCGACGTCGCCCTGGTCCACGTCGACCTGTTCGCCGATGCCCAGCACCCCGTCAGCCTCGGCAACCTCCAGCAGGTGCGCCGGCTGTGCGACGGCTACGGCGTCCGGCTGTGCATCGACGGGTCGCGCATCGTGGAGGCCGCCTGGATGATCCGGCGGCACGAGCCCGGCCGGTCGACCGGCGACATCGCCACCCTGGTGCGCCGGCTCGCCGATCTCGCCACGGTGGTCATGGTCGACGGAGCCCAGGATCCCCGCAGCAACACCGGTGCCCTGCTGGCGACGACCGACCCCCGAGACCACGAGATCCTCATGAACGAAGTCGTCGTCTACGAGGGGCTGCACACCTACGGGGGGATGGCCGGGCGGACCATGGAGGTCCTCGCCCGCGGTCTCGTGGAGATGGTCGACGATGCGCGCACCGACTGGATCATGCACCAGGCCGAGCGGTTCACCGCCCGGTTGCGCCAGGCCGGCGTACCCCTCGAACGAGGGTGCGACGGCGCCTACCTCCTCGTCGACGAGTTCCTGCCACACATCGCCGAACACGCCAAGGATGCCCTGTCGGCGGCGCTGTACCTCCAGAGCGGGATCCGCGCCGTCAACCCCGGGATGCGCGATCGCGACCGCCTGGTCCCGGTGCAGATCCCCCGCCTGGCGATGACCAACCACCAGCTCGACCAGGTGGCCGACGCCATCGCCGCCCTCTACCGCCAGCGCGGCCGGATCGCCCCCCTGCAGGCCGTCGCCGACAGCCGGTGGCGGGACCAGGTCCGCTACCGCTGGACCTTCCCGGACCTGGAACCGTTCGAGCTGACCGGCAGCCCGTTCCTCATCCACACCTTCGAGCCCATCGGCGCCCTGTCGCCCCAGGCCCGCCGCGAGGCCATCGAGGAGGCCGGGTACAACACCTTCCTCCTCCGCTCGGCCGACGTCACCATCGACTTCCTGACCGACTCCGGCACCGCGGCGATGAGCACCGAGCAGTGGGCGGCATACGAAGCGGCCATCCCCACCATCGGCGAGAGTACCGCCCACCGGGAGCTGGTCGCCGAGCTGCAGGATCTGTTCGGATACCGCCATGTCCTGCCGACCCACCAGGGGCGCGCCGCCGAGCACATCCTCTCCCAGATCTGCATCCAGCCGGGGCAGTTCGTCCCCGGCAACATGTACTTCACGACCACCAAGCTGCACCAGGAGCTGGCCGGTGGGATCTTCGCCGACGTCATCGTCGACGAGGCCCACGATCCCCAGAGCGACTACCCGTGGAAGGGCGACATCGACCTCGACAAGCTGCGGCGCCTGGTCGACGAGCACGGGGCTGCGCGGATCGCCTACGTCAGCTTCGAACACTCGGTCAACATGGCCGGGGGACAGCCGGTGAGCATGGACAACATGCGGCAGGTCTACACCTTCTGCGCACGCCACGGCATCAAGGTCTTCTTCGACAGCACCCGGGTGGCCGAGAACGCCGAGATGATCCGCCGCCGGGATCCTCGCTACCACGACGTGCCCATCCGCGACATCATCCGCGAGATGATGATGTACGGAGATGGCTGCACGGTCAGCGGCAAGAAGGACTTCCTCATCAACATCGGCGGCGTGCTGGCCTTCCGGGACGACGCCACCCTGGCCGCGAAGGCCGAGGAGATGCTGCGGGTGTACGAGGGCGCCGTCAGCGACGGTGGGCTGCCCGTCGCCGATCTGGCCACCATCGCCCAGGGCGTGCGGGAGATGCAGGATGATCGCTACATCCGGCACCGGGTGCAGCAGACCCGGGATCTCGGCGCCATGTTGCTGGAACGGGGGATCCCCATCGTCACCCCGCCCGGCAGCCACGCCATCTTCATCGATGCCCGGCGCTTCCTGCCCCACCTCGACCAGGACGAATACCCCGCCCAGCGGCTGGCGGCCGAGATCTACGTCGAGACCGGCGTGCGCGCGATGGAGCGGGGCAACGTCAGCAAGGGTCGAGACCCCACGACCGGCGAGAACTACCGCCCGTCCCTGGAGCTGGTGCGCCTGACGATCCCCCGGCGCGTCTACACCCACGATCACCTGCGCGCCGTGGCCGACGGCATCGCCCGGGTGTGGCGGCGGCGGGACCGCATCACCGGGCTGCGGTTCACCTACGAGCCGCGGCGCCTGCGCTTCTTCCAGGGGCGATTCGAACCGGTGGCCTGACCGGGCGCCGCCGGCCCACGGGGGCGGCCCCTGCGATAGGATGGCGCGGTCCCAGGCAGGAGTCGCCCATGCTGGTCCTTGTCGTCGCGCTGGCCTGCGGCAGCGCCCCCTCCTCGATCACCACCCCCGCGCCGGCCAACGCCGAGCCCGCGGCCGCGCCGGCTTCCACTCCGTCGGCGGAAGCCCACGCCGCCGCCCCGGCCTTCGACCCGCTGGCCGGCCATTCCCTGGCCGAGATCTGTCGGGACCGGGGTCTGTCTCTCATCAAGTGGGACTACGACCAGCTCCAGCGGGACTTCGCGAAGCTGTGCTGCGGCCCCGACGGTATCGCCGGCGACATCGCCTGCGACCTGGACTGGCCGTTCTCCGACGTGCCGCCCTGTCATGCCTACGACGAACTGCGCAACCACATCTTCGCCCGCTACGGCTACCCCTTCCGGAGCGCCGAGTGGCAGGAGACCTTCGGAACGCAGCCCTGGTACCAGCGTCGCGACGACTTCGATCCGAGCTGGTTGTCCGAAGCGGCGAAGCGCAACGTCGAACGGCTCAAGCAGCTCAAGGCCAGCCAGACGGCGTGTGCCGGCTGAACGGCCGGGCCCCCGGGACACCGCTCCCCCCTCGCCGGGGACCCGACCGTCGCCGGGGACGCGACCGTCGCCCGGCTGGCGGCGGTCACCCATCGCCGGGGGCATGCCCCCGATTGCGGGGCGCGCGCCACCGTCCGATCCAGGCACAGGGCACCGAGCGGGCGGCTGCGTCGAAGTAGCCCGCCTCGCCGGGATGCAGCGTCATCGTGCCCCCCACGGTGATCCCGTCCGGCCGCTCCTCGATGTAGGAACACTCCACCGGGGAGCGCATGTGTCGCTCGAGCCGGTCGAGAAACCAGTCGTCGGCGACCCTCGGGTCGCGGTCGACGATGCGGTAGCCCCGGGGGCTGTCGCGGTCCTCCTCGATGGTGCAGGCGAAGGCGGTGGAGCCATCGGCGCGGTAGTAGCGGTACAGGGACACCTGCTCGGGTTGGTCGGTCATCGGACACCTCCCTCCTGGTCCGGGGAATGCCAGGCCCCGCCGGTGGTGGGCGGATCCCACCGCCGATTTCGCTCGGCCCGCAGGGAACGGGTAAATCGGGCAGCCGGCCGATTACCGGGCCCGAGCTTCCGGCGCCCGGATCCCTCCCCGACCGGGCCGCGGTGGACGCGGCCGCCGCCTACTCCCGCTGCCAGAGCCCGAACTCGATCCCGCCCTGGATGAAGATGGCGAAGGTTCCCTGGCCCGGGATCTCCGTCGCCCCCATGGCGATGGTCGCCCCCTCTCGCCGGGCGACCTCGACCGCCTCGGCGACGTCATCCACCAGCACGTAGGGACGCACCACCGGGGACTCGTCGGGCCGCATCGGGGCCCGGACCCCGAGCCGACCGCCGGTCGGAAGCCTGAGCGTGCGCGCGTGGCCCAGCTCGGGGACGGGATCGCTGAACTCGACCCCGCTGGCTGCCGCCAGCGTCGCGCACACCCGGTCCACGTCGGGGGTGACGATCTCGAGGTAGCCGAATTCCATGGGGATCTCCGTGGTTGTCGGGTCCGGCTGCCAGCGCCGGCGGCCCACCCGGGGGACCGACAGCATATCGCCGCCGCGTCCCTGTCCCCGTCGAGCAGGGGGAGGGCCCTCCCTCGCCGGCAACCCCTCCCCCCCACGACGGACCGCCGCGATCGGCGGGGCCTGCGCGGCCCGGACCATCGTCGGCGAAGCCCACCCCGAAAACGACGAGAGCCCCGCGGAAACGCAGGGCTCATCGTGTTCTTGAATGGTGGAGGCGGCGGGAGTCGAACCCGCGTCCGAAGCTGCCCGGTGTCGGCGTCTACGTGCGTAGGTCTCGGAAGAACGACGCCGGCCGGGTCCGAGACCAGGCCCTCGACCGACGTTGGTGGCGAATTGAAGGAGGTTTTTCGTCCCCCGCCGCCACGCCACGTAGCGGGTCGGGACTAGCCAGGATTGGACGCGCCCGAGTCCACCCGCCCTGGCGCAGGTGGGTCGGACGGCTCACGCGGCTTTACGCGGCGAGAGCGAAGTGCTTGTTGTTGTTGGCACTTGTGTTGGTTTGCCTTGGGTTTTACGAGGGCAGGGCACCTCGGCACGCAGCCTCGACCGGTCACAACCCCGTCGAAACCGTTGCGCCCCCAGAAGATCATGCACCGCTGCCCGACCAGGTCTGGGGACCGGCCGGCGTCGCGCGAGCACGGGGTGCGGCGGACACCGGGGCCGGAGCGGCTGGTGCTGTCAATGAGCGGACCGCCCGGCAAAGGGCGACACTCCAACCTGCTCCCGCCGGGGCCGAACGTCAAGGTCCGACCCCGCCCGAAATCGTCGGCCGCCACGCTGGAGGCACGGGCGGGACAACGAGGGAGCGGCGGGGGGCGGCCCGCGCGAAACCTGCTGCGAGGATGAT
>RFKJ01000683.1 GCA_003694325.1 Deltaproteobacteria bacterium | reverse complement strand
GTAGGCGAGTCGGGCCAGCAGGGGCAGGCGGCCGACCAGGGCGGCGCCGAGCGACATCAGGACCGGGCCGAGGACAGCGTAGTGCAGGCCGGCGATGGCCACGGGCTGGGTCTCGGGCAGGGCGCCGGTGCCCAGGGCGAGCAGGCCAAGGGCGAGGCCGCCCCAGGCCGCGCGCTGGTCGAGGTCGGGCAGGTCCCAGGCGGTCCACAGCACCTGGCCGGCCAGCAGGATGGTGCCGAGGTGGGTGAACAGACCGGGCCAGGGACCCAGCAGCATGGCGGTACAGAGCACGCCGATGGTCCAGGCCGGCGCCAGCGGCGGCCGCGCGCCCTGCTGCGCCAGCGCCGCCGGGGTGGCCACCCCGAACATCAGCAGGGTGAGGAAGGCCTGGACCAGCTCGCGGGCGAAGGTCGGGTCCCGGGAGATGGTGACGGCGACCCCGGGGATGGCGACGGCGGACAGCAGGATGGCCGGGACGGCGGGGGCCCACCAGGACCGCAGCTCGACCACCTGCCGGCGCAGGCGCAGGGCGGCGATGACCCACACCAGCAGCACGACCGTGGATGCGGCGATGGACAGCGGGGCGTAGCCGGCCTGGACGAAGCCCCAGGTCGCCGCGGCGGTGGCCAGGGCGTAGGCCGCGGTCTGCAGCCGCCCCGGCACCGGCAAGCCCTGGCGCCGCCACGCCCACCAGACCAGTGGGAAGACGAGCCCGTAGTAGCCGAGGTGGCTGTGGGCCTGGCGCAGGAAGGGCCAGGCCCCCCAAGGCTCGCCCATGCCGGCGAGCACGGCCCGCAGGTGGATGCCGAGGCCGAGCTGCACCACCAGGGCGATCAGGGCCAGGCCGGTGAACCGGTCGAGGGCCGGGCTGTCGCTACCCATCGCGGCCGGTGGGCCGCCGACGTCGACGCGGGGATCTGCGGGCTCGGGGACAGGCATGACGGCGACAACCTGCCCCGTTGTGCCCGCGGCGGCGATCTCCCGATACAAGAGTCCCTTGAACCGTCACCGATGGAGCCGCCGTGTCGGAGCCCGCTGAGTCCTCTGCGCAGTCCGCCGCGCAGTCCGCCGCGCAGTCCGCCGCGCAGTCTCCTGCGCTGTTCAAGGAACCCTACCGGGTGCTCTTCCCCGTCGCGATGGCGGTGGGCGTGGTGCTCATCGGCACCTGGGGCGCCCAGCTCGCCGCCGGTGGCGGGCTGCTGTCGCCGGCGACGCACGGTGCGCTGATGCTGTGGGGGGTCTACGGCACGGCGGTGCTCGGCTTCCTGCTGACGGCCTACCCCAAGCAGAACGGGGCGCCCCAGCCGCCCGGCCCGGTCGTGCTGGCGCTGGCTGGCGTGCAGGTGCTCGCCGTGGTGCTCTGGTTGGTGGGCGGGACGGCTGCCGTCGTCGGCGGCGGGCTCGCCACCCTGACCTGGGCGGGGGTCACCGCGTGGGCCGCCACCGTCGCCGTCCCGTCGATCCGCCGCGGCTGGGACGCCACGACCGCGACGGTGCCATTCATCCTGGCGACCGCCACCGTGGCGCTGGGGCTGGCGGTGAGCGGCGTGCAGCCGGTCCTGGCACCGGCCCTGGCCATCCACGGGGTCTTCGTCCCCCTCGCCCTGACGCTGCTCGACCGGATCCTGCCCTTCTTCTCGCGCAAGAAGGTCCCCGGCTACGACGGACTGCGGCGGGTGGGCTTCACCGGCAACCTGCTGGTGCTGGGGATCTTGCGGGCCCTGGTCGAGGGACGGATCTCGGCGGTGGCGCTCGATGCCCTGCTCATCCTGCTCATCGCCCGGCAGTGGCAGGGCTGGCGGCCGCTCCAGGGCCTGCGCCCGCCGCTGCTCGGCGTGCTGCACCTCGGCATCGCCTGGCTGCTGCTCGGCTACGTCGTCGACGCCGCCGCCCCCTTCCTCGACCCGACCATGGCGCTGTACGCCCGCCACCTGTGGACGGTCGGCGGCCTCGGCACGCTGGTGCTGTCCATCGCCATCCGCGTGACCCGGGGCCACGGCGGGCTGCCGCTGGTGCTGGGCACGGACGGCGCCATCATGGTCGGCCTGGTCCAGCTCGCCGTCCTGTTGCGCGCCGTGCTGCCGCTGCTCGGCGTCACCCACCCGCTGCTGTGGCCGGCCGCGGCGGGCTGCCTCGGCCTGGCCATGCTGCTCTACCTGCTGCGCCTGGCGCCGGCGGTGCTGCGGGGCTGAGCGGCGGCGGGCCGATCACCGGCGCTGCGCCGCTCCCCCCGGCGTCACAGCCTGGCGTTGAGCTGCGACCACGCCCAGAAGTCGGCGTCGGCTGAATACGAGGGCAGCCACGCGGCAGCGCCCACACCGAAGCCGAGCCCCTTGGTGATCTTGACGTTGCTCCACAGGTCGACTTCCTGGGCGATCGACGTGTCGCCGCCCTGGTTGGCGGACGCGAGGAAGGCGTGGGCGTCGAGGTTGGCGGTCACCTTGTCCGACGGGGCGGCGGCCAGCTTCAGCGCGATGTCCTGCAGGCCGCGGCCATCGGATGCGCCGGCCACCCCGAAGTTGGCCATGTCGATCTGGCCGTAGAACTTGTGGTTGGTCGCGTACAGGGTGTTGAAGGCGGCCACCTTGTCGTCGGCCATGTCGCTGTCGCCGGAGAGGTGGTCGTACCACAGGGTGATCTTGGGCTTGAAGCTGGCGTCGGGAGCGACCGTCCCGGACACGCCGACCATCCAGGCACCGATGGAGGCGTCGCCTGCGGACCCGAACTGGCCGTAGCCCTCGACGCGGCCCGACAGGATGCCGGTGGCCCCCTTGGCGTAGACGCCGATGGTGGCCCGGTCCATGTCGGCTTCGCCCATGTGTTCGTAGACCGCGGTCAGGTTGGCTTCGTTGGCGCCGGACCTGAAGCCGCCGCGGCCAGCCCACAGGGTGCTGTCCAGGGTCTGGGTGTCGACCTGGTCGCCCTCGTAGAGCATCGAGCCGAAGGCTTCGGCGAACAGCGTGTCACCGGTGTACTGCACCCGGGCGGCGTCGAAGGCGCGCGCCTGCTGGGCCCAGTTCACGTTGCCGATCAGGCGGTGCTCGTTGAAGGTGATCTCCTGGCGGCCGACGGTGATCGTCAGGTCATCGGCGGGCTTCCACGCCAGGGACGCCACGTGCACGTCGAGGTTGTCGGCGTTGAAGTCGGTCAGGGTATTGCCTTCCGTGCCCCAGGCGCGGATGTCCTGCAGGACCAGTCGGGCCGAGATCCCCTCGAAGGACAGCGAGCCGCCCAGGCGGGACCGCTGCGAGATCATCAGCGAATCGCCGGACCCGGACACGCCGTCGCGCCCGGTCGACCACTCGATACGCGGGCGGATCTGGGCTTCGGGGGTGAATTCGGGAGCGTCGGCGGCGAACAGTGGGGCAGAGAGCGCGAGCGCTGCGATCAGCATGGGGACTCCACGGGTGCGTTTCAGGTCGAGGGAGTGGCTCGGGTCCGGTGTGTCGAGCCTGGCCACTATTGGGGGAGGAGGCGGCTCTACAGCAAATTTCGCGCCATGTCGGTGAGGAGTCGCGAAACCGCATCAACAGCTATACGGGTCCATAGAGTGATAGCTCCGTTGTGTGGTATCGCACGCCCGGGGTGTGTCAAACCACCCACGGGGCCCTGCGGGGGGCATACGGCGTCCGCGCTGGGCTACGGCACGGAGTACAATGCGCAGGACAACCTCAACGGGGTCGACCGGTGATCCACGTGCTCCTCCCGCTGCTGCTGCTGGGCTGCGAGTCGTGCAGCGGGGGGAGTCGTGGTGGCGGTGGAGAGGGCGGGCCGGAAGCCGACAGCGGCGCCGACACTGCAGGAGACACCGGGCCGGTGGACTCGGGCGAAGACTGCGCCGACGGCTGCGGGGATGACGAACAGGGCCGCGACCGCGACGAGGATGGCTGGACGGATGTCGACGGTGACTGTGACGATCGCGACCCGGGCATCCACCCGGGTCAGCCCGAGATCCCGGGCAACGGCGTCGACGAAGACTGCGACGGCAGTCTGGCGTCCGGTGTGGTCACGCTGTCCGATGGCGACGCGCTCTGGACCGGCTCGGCGTCGGGATACGCCGTGGGCTGGGTGGTCGCCAACGCCGGCGATCTCGTGGACGGGACCGACCATGCGATCGCGGTGGGGGCGCCCGTCCAGCCCCTCGAAGCGGAGGACGACGGGGCGGCTGATCCGCCGGGTGTGGCAGCGTTGGCGTGCGGCTCTGGAACGGGCTGTGGTGTCGCGGCCACTATCAGTTGGCATGATGTACAAGATTCGTCGGTTCTCTTTGGTTGGCTTGCGGATTCTGGTTGGGATGTGGATGCTGACGGTGTGGATGACCTGGCAATCGGAGACTTGTTGAGTGACGGAGAGCTGGGGGTGGGTAGCGGGATGCTATGGCTGTTCCGCGGCGCGATTGATGACCACACAACGATCAACGATGCCTGGGTTTCTGTGTATGGAAACGAAGCGTATGACTATATCGGGGGCTCTGTTGATGTGGTTCCGGGGCTCGCGGGTGTGGGAAGTGTTGCGCTCTGTATCAGTGCGGTACACTCGTATGGGTCTCATGATGTCGCTGACCCCACCCCCGGCATGATCGGCATCTGGCCCACCGCCCCGCACGGCAGCGTCCTCATCGACGATGCTCCCATCCAGTACGTGGGCAGCGATGTCTTCGGCTACGCGGGCACGGCGCTGACCGGTGCGGGCGACGTCGACGGCGACGGGGTCCCCGATCTGGCCGTGGGCGAGCCGGGCGCGGGTCAGGATGGAAACCGCGCGGGCCGCGCCTACCTGGTCGACGGGCCGGTGGAGCCGGGGGTGTGGGCGCTCGAGGACACACGGATCCTGGAGGGCACCCAGCCGGGGGACGAGGCGGGGTGGCGGATCGCACCGGCTGGCGACCGGGACGGTGACGGCTACGATGACCTCGCCATCGCCGCGCCGATCACGACCGACAGCGGTGTGTACCTGGGCACGGTGTACGTGGTCTACGGGCCAGTGCCGGAGTCGGGCGCCCTGGCCGACCTGTCGGTGGCAACCCTCGTCGGCGAGCTGGATGGGGATCACTTCGGGCTGTCCCTGGCCGTGCCCGGCGACTGGGATGATGACGGCCTGCCGGATCTTGCCGTCGGTGCGCCCTACTACACACCCTACGGCCCCTACCCGGGGGCCACCTACGTGTTCACCGGCGCCCTGGAGGGCACGGTGACGGCCACCGACGCCGACGCCATCTTCGTGGGACCGCACGCGGGCGACCTGTTCGGCTTCTCCATGGACGGGGGGGTGGACCACGATGGCGACGGTGTGGGTGACTTGATCATCGGCGCCCCCTACAGCGACGCCGGGGGCAACGTCAGCGGACGGATCTACCTGGCGACGCGGGAGGGACTCCGGTGGAGGTGACCGGGTACACCCCGCTCCGCCATGTCGGCCCCGCCGCGCGCCTCACCGCGCCGGCTTGGGCGGATCCTCGTTGATCGGCGCCGCGAGGAGCTGCTCCCAGGTCGTGCGAAACCCGCCCGTGGTGGTGGCGGCGTCGTCGGCCGCTTGCGCCGTCGCGTAGCTGAGGGCGGGCCTGCCCATGACCAGGGGCCGCTCGAAGCCGACTGCAAGGCCGAGGTCGACAAGCGCCGCGCGGATGCCGACGACGAAGTCAGCGACGAGCAAGCGTACACCTGGCGCCTCGATGCCCGGCGGAGACAACGCGACGCCAGGTCCCGACCGCTCATCGAACGCCTCGACCAGTGGCGACAGGACGTCGTGCGGCTCGATGGAACCGTCCTGGCCGAGGCTGTTGACCACCTCGACTGCCCCTGGACCCGACTGCTCCTCTTCCTCGACGACCCCCGGATCCCGATGGACAACGGACACGCCGAGCGCCAGATCGGGGGCCCCGTCGTCGGACGGAAGAACTACGCCGGCAATCGCTCCGAAGCCGGTGCCCGAGTCGCTGCCCTGTTCTTCAGCCTCATCGGAACCGCACGCAACCGGGGCGTCGACCCCCACGACTACCTGGTCACCGCTGCGACCCGGGCCCGCGAGAACCTCGGGTCGGTGTTCACGCCTTGGGACTACGCCGAGGCCCTCGCCGACAAGGCGCACCGCCAGGACGCCGCCACCACCGACAGCGGCAAACCCGGCCCCGGCGACGGCGCGCCGACCGACTGATCCGGGGGGGCGAACAACGGGCGTGCCCGATTCTCGGCCTTCGAGGGGGACCGGTGTGTGGGCGAACATGTACCTTCCATGTCCCGGCCGTCGTTGGGCAGCGGGGTCCGGAATTCCGAGTTGCAGAAGACGTAGCCGGTCTTGTGCCGCTGGGGGAAGATGCCGTGGGTACCCTGGCTGTTGGGCAGGTCGGTGATGGCATCGACCTCCATCGTGGCGATGCGCACCCGGGCGAGGCGGGCCTGGGCCTTGTCGTTGACGTAGACGTAGCGGCCGTCGTAGGTGCCGTCGGTGTAGGACAGGTGCACGTGGTGCGTGTCGCCGGACAGCTTGCCCTTCAGGAGCTGCTTGGACCAGTCGTCCCGGCCCCAGCCCGTGGCGGCGTCGGTGTTGAACACGGGGATGCGCTTGAGCTCGCGCATCGAGGGGATGCCGAGGATGCGGATCTCGCCGGACTGGCCGCCCGACCAGAAGCCGTAGTAGTCGTCGAGCTTGCCGGGCGGGACCTCGATGCTCTGACCCTCGTGGGCCGGGGCGGGCGCCTTGGCCTTGGCTTCGTGGCCGCCCGCGCCACCGCCCTGGGTCGACGTCGTGGTGCCGCCGGAGCAGCCGGGCAGGCTCCAGGCCATGGCGCCGCCGCCGACGAGCGCGGTCGCGGCGCTGAGGAAGCCGCGGCGGGTGGCCGGCAGGTCGTCCTTGGCCAGCTCGCCGTGGAGGGCGTCGAGGATCTCGCGGTTGCGGGCCTGGCCGTGGGCGTTTTTACTGGTTGTCGTGGGACATGCTCTGCTCCGGTCGGGAGGGGCCGACGGGACATCGGCGGATGCGCTGTCGGACGGTGGGGAGGTCAGTAGACTTCGGTGTCGGTTGATCCGCGTATCGTGGGAGGCCGGGACGCGCCTCGGTCCCGGGTGCGGCAACGCGCCCGGGGTGCGGCAGACTGTACCTATGGGGCCGCGTGGGGGTGCGGACATCTTCAGCGCAGCCGGCCCCAGGCGCGGGTGAGCGCCGCCGGAAGGTCGGCGGGGTGGGGGAGGATCGACCAGGCGCCCGGCCCGAGCATCGCCGGCAGCCAGTCCTGGGCGACCGCGTCGATGGCCAGCGCGTGGGTGCGGACGCCGGCGCGGGCGGCCTCGCGCAGCGCCTGGCGGACATCCGCCATGCCGTAGCGCCCTTCGTAGCGGTCGTAGTCGGTGGGCTTGCCGTCGCTGACCAGCAGCAGCAGGCGGTGTCGCGCCGAGGTGGCGCAGAGCTGGGCGGTGGCGTAGCGCAACGCCGGGCCGATGCGGGTGTAGCCCTGGGGGCGGAGCAGACCGAGGCGGCCACGACCGATCCGCCAGGGTTCGTGCCAGTCGCGGACGGTCCAGGCGCGCACCCGGTGCCGGGTGTGGCTGGCGAAGGCGATGACCTGGAGCGCGTCGCCGAGGCGGTCGGCGACCTCGCCCAGGACGAGCACGGACTCGCGGGCGACATCGAGGACGCGGCGGTCGTCGACCCAGGCGTCGGTCGACAGGGACACGTCGAGCAGCACGGTGGTGGCGAGGTCTCGCTCCTGGCGTGCCTGTCGGACGTAGAGCCGGTCGGTGGGGCTGTGACCGGCGGCGATGGTCGCCCAGGCGTCGGTGACGGCGTCGATGTCGACGTCTTCGCCGTCGGCCTGGCGGGGGGCGGCGCGGAGGCGGTCCCGGTGGCGCAGCACCTGCCCGTACAGGGTCTCGACGGTTCGGCGATGACGCTGCAGTGCGGCGGCTGCCCAGGCATCGTCGCCGCGCGGCAGGGCGGTGGGGTAGACGCGGCACCAACCCGGCCGGTAGCGGCGCCGTCGGCCGTCCCACTCGTCGTAGCTCTCGAAGGGCTCGTCGGCTTCGACGTGGGCGACGTCGGGGATGTCGGCGTCCAGGGCGATGTCGGCCTGGATGAGGGAGTGGGCCTGGGGGCCGCCGCGCAGCAGGTCGCCGAGGGGGACCTCCTCGAGGGCTTCGAGGTGGGCCTGGAGGTCGTCCTCGCCGTCGAGCTGGCGCAGGGTCCCGTTGAAGGGCTCGGCCATCTCGACCTTCTCGAAGGAATGCACCGGCAGTGCCAGGGCCTCCTCCTCGTCCAGGTCGTGGACGTGCAGCTCCTCCACCGGCGGCGCCTGCACCTGGCTGGAGTCGGCGGCCGGTGGAGCGGTCCCCTCCTCGTCACCGATGCGCTCGCTGCGATCGCCGTCCACGGGGATCAGGGCGCCCCACAGGCAGCTCTCCGCCCGACCGGCCCGGCGCTCGAGGTCCCGCGCGGCGTCCCAGGCCGGCCCGAAGGCGGGCAATTCGTCGACAAGCACGGCGACCGCCTGGTCGAGGACGCGGGCCGACGCCGACTCCCGTTCGGCCGGATCGCGTGGCACGTCGGGCTGCAGGCGGTGGATGGCGCCGCCGACCACCGCGCCCAGCAGGTAGAGGCCGGCGTTGGACTCGGCGTCGGGGGCGATGTCGATGGTCGGGGGCAACAGCAGGTCATCGCCTCGCAGGCCGCCGCGGCCACGGGCTGGCAGGACCCGGATCGGGGCGCCGGCGACGAGCGAGGCCAACACGGACAGGCGTCGCTCCAGGGAGGCGAGGGTGGCGGCGCGTCCCTGGTCGATGGGGGCGGGTCGGCGGGCCAGCCGGCGCCAGAACCCGCGCAGGGCACGAAACAGCCCCTCCTCCCAGTCCAGTTCCAGTTGGGGCCCGCCCATGGGGATGCCTCAGTCGAAGGCGAGGGCGACGAGATCGTTGAGCGCCTGGGCCACCTCGGGATCGTCGGTGAGCGGCTCGACGATGGCGACCCGGCAGGCGAGGCGCGCGGGCAGGCCGGAACGAATGAGGCGGGCCGCGTCGACGAGCAGCCGGGTCGACGGCATCTCGGCCAGTCCGAGGTGCTCGACGTTGCGGACCTTGGACGCCAGGGCGACCAGGCGGCGGGTGACCGCCGGGGGGGCGCCGGTCTCGCCCACGAGGATCTCCTCCTCGACGGCCGGCTCGGGGTAGCCGAAGGACAGGCCCACGAAGCGCTGCCGGGTGGAGGGCTTCAGCTCCTTGAGGCTGCGCTGGTAGCCGGGGTTGAAGCTGACCACGAGCATGAACTCCGGGGGAGCGGTCAGCTCCTCGTCGTGGCGCTCGACGAAGAGCTGACGGCGGTGGTCGGTCAGCGAGTGCAGCACGACGATGACGTCGCTGCGCGCCTCGGCCACCTCGTCGATGTAGAGGATGGCCCCCTGGCGGACGGCACGGGTGACCGGTCCGTCCTGCCAGGAGGTCTCGCCGCCGACCAGCACGTAGCGGCCGAGCAGGTCGACGGCGGAGGTGTCGTCGTGGGCCGACACCGTGACCAGCGGACGCCCCAGCCGCGCGGCCATGTGCTCGACGAACCGCGACTTGCCGCAGCCGGTGGGGCCCTTGAGCATCAGCGGCAGGCGGTTGTCGTAGCAGTGCTGGAACACTGCACACTCGTCGCCGACCGGGCGGTACCAGGGCAGCGTGGGCAGGGGGGCGTTCACGGTGGACTCCATCACGCGGGGGGGCCGTGACGAGGGGGATCACTTGGCCGGCACGGGGGCGGCGTCCGGCTCACCCGGCTGTGCGGCCACCGGCATCTTGAGCGGGTGCCCGTACTGGATGAACTGGACGATGAACATGGCGATGCCCACGGTGAACAGGCTGGCGGCCAGGATGAGGCCGAAGAAGTGGATGCTCACCGCGTCCTGGACGGCCAGGAAGTCCATGCCCACCCGGCGCTCCAGGTAGACCTGGGTGACGCCGGCCACGGCGAAGGCGCCGGTCATGGCGACCATGCCGATGTTGCTCACCCAGAAGGCCCACTCGGCCATCCAGTGGGTGTAGAGCTTGCGGCCGGTCATCTCGGGCAGGGCGTAGGCGATCATCGCGAAGTTGAGCATCGCGTAGGCCTCCCAGAAGGCCATGTGGCCGTGCATGGCGGTGACCAGGGTGCCGTGGGTCCAGACGTTGACCTGGGGCAGGGTGTGGGCGAAGCCCAGGAAGCCGGCGCCGACGAAGCTCATGATGCCGCAGCCGACCGACCAGGTCAGGGCCACCTTGTTGGGGTGGCGCCGCCCGCCGCGGCGGGCCATGGCCACGGTGTACAGGGCCATGCCCAGGAAGGCCAGCGGCTCGAGGGCGCTGAAGAAGCCGCCGATCATCAGCCAGTACTCGGGGGTGCCGATCCAGTAGTAGTGGTGGCCGGTGCCGAGGATGCCGGACAGGAAGGTCAGGCCGACGATGACGTACAGCCACTTCTCGATGACCTCGCGGTCGACGCCGGACAGCTTGATGAGCAGGTAGGAGAGGATGGCACCCATCACCAGCTCCCACACACCCTCGACCCACAGGTGGACGACCCACCAGCGGAAGTAGGAGTCGTAGACCTGGCTGTCGAAGGTGATCATGCCCGGCAGGTAGAGCAGGGCGGCGGCGGTGAGGCCCGCCAGCAGGGTCAGCGCGGTGGTGGTGTAGCGCTTGCCCGTGAACACGGTCATGCCGATGTTGAGCAGGAAGGCCAGCACGTTGACCACGACGAGGTAGTCCAGCGGCCGCGGGATCTCGAGGAACTTGCGTCCTTCCCACCAGTTGAGGTGGAAGCCGATGATGGCGACGACGCCGACGACGACCAGGCTGGCCCACTGGACCCAGGCCAGCTTCATGCTCCACAGCTCGCGCTGGGCCTCGTCGGGGATGATGATGTAGGCGCTGCCCATGAAGCCGGCGAGCAGCCAGACGACGAGCAGGTTGGTGTGGGTGGCGCGGGCGGTGTTGAACGGGATGAAGTCGTGGAGGACGTCGTAGCCCATGTGGGCGAAGCCCATGATGAAGCCGTAGACGATCTGCAGCGACAGCAGCAGCATGCAGGTGGCGAAGAAGGTCCAGGCGACCTTCCAGGACTGGTAGCGGAGACTGGTCATCGTCGGGTCCTCACTTCTGGGCCATCAGGAATGCGGTCAGGGCGTCGAGCTGGTCGTCGCCGAGGTTGAGGTTCGGCATTGCGGTGCCGGGCTTGACGGACTGGGGATCGGCCAGCCAGGCCCGCAGGTCGGCGGCGGAGTAGCGGTTGCCCACGCCGTCCAGGGCCGGGCCGACGTTGCCCCCGCTGCCGGCCAGGGAGTGACAGCTCTGGCAGACCTGGGTGAAGGTGTCGGGAGCGGGGGGGCCGCCGGTCGAGGCAGACGTCGAGGTCGGCACCACGCCGGCGACCTTCAGGTCGGGCTCGCGAGGGAAGCCGTTGGTGTCGATCTTCCCGACCCAGTCGAAGAATGCGATGAGCGCCTCGATCTCTTCGTCGGTGAAGTCATACTGGACCATCTTGCGCTGGCCCGGGTACATCGCCTGGGGATCCTTGAGGAAGGTCCGCATCCACACGGGGCCCCGCCGGTCGTAGACCTTGGTCAGCTCGGGGGCGTAGTAGGCGCCCTCGCCGAGGATGGTGTGGCACCCCATGCAGTTGTTCTCCTCCCAGAGCATCTTGCCGGCGATGACCTGGTCGGTGAGCAGGTCCTCGTGGCTGCGCTCGGGGACCTGGCGCATGGTGTCGACGGTCAGGTACAGGAAGACGCCGGAGAACCCGGCGGTGGCGAGCAGGAAGAACAGCTTCGCCTGGGACTTGGAGAGCATGGTCTCGTCGGGTCGGGAGGGTGGGAGGTGAGGGCCGGGAGCGACCATCAGTGGAGTTGAAGCTCCAGTGATCAACGCATATCAACGGATATGAACATCCGGCAAGGAGGAGATATGAGCAGGCCCCACGGAGCACAGCCCATGTTGTTGACCCAGACCGCCGAATATGCCCTTCGCGCCATGGCTGTCCTGGCCGCGAGGTGGTCCACGGGGAGAGTCACTTCGTCGCAGCTTGCCCGCGATGCGAACATCCCCTCCCACTACGTCTCCAAGGTGATGCGCCGCCTCGTCGTCGCCGGCCTGGTCGATGCCCGGCGGGGCCACCATGGCGGCTTTCGCCTCGCTCGCGCTCCGGAGGAGATCACCTTCATGCAGGTGCTCGACGCGGTGGACTTCCAGAGCCACGAAAAGCACTGCGCCTTCGGGCTGGGGGCCTGCGACCCCGACAACCCCTGCATCCTGCACCCGGCCTACAGCGCGCTGCAGGACTGCTTTTTCGCCTGGGCCGAGTCGACCACCCTGGTGAGTGCGCGGGAACAGGGCGTGGACGTGCTGCCGGCCCGATGAGGGTCCGCACCCTCGAGCGGTGAGCCGGCCCCCCCCGGGCGGAAGGGCGCGGTCGATCGGCCCGCCGGGCTCAGCCTCCCCTGTTCTCCAGGCGGAACTGCTCGAGCAGCAGCACCGACAGCGGCCGACCGGTCTCGCGGTGCTGGTCGGCGATCTCCTCGGCGCGCAGGTTGCCGGCGTACTCCCCGGCACTCCAGTGCTCGGGGTTGCCCATCAGGGTTTCGGCGGTGTTCTGCAGGGTGTCTCCGCCCGAGGTCACCATGAAACTGGCGTACTCGGCGGCGAGCCGGCCTCGGCCGGCCTGGGCGGCGACCGCGGGGAAGGCGTGGTTGACGTTGGTCGTCTCGCCGTGCCTGTCGGTGGCCCACCGCTTGAGGACGCCGGTGTCCACCCGCTGGCCGTCATCCCCCTCGAAGCGGATCCGCTTGAACCCGTCCCCGCCCTGGTAGTCGAGGATGAGCCCCGGGTAGGCGCTCTTGCCGTTCTTGTCCCACATCTGGTCGGCGTCCCAGATGCGGAGGGTGAGGGCCATGGCCAGGTCGGCGACCGTGGCCTGGGGGTTGAGCAGCTCGAGCTGGCGGAGCATGCGGATCCACCGGGCCTGGGACGGCGTGAGGTCGGCGAGATCGTCGATCTCCTGCTGACCCTTGCCCGTCTTCATCAACTCGACGAGGCGCGCGTTGCCGAGCTGCTCCTGGTCGATCATCGGCTCGGGACCGTGCCGGGCGGACCTGCCGCCGACGGGGTGCTGCCCCTGCGAGGCGCCGCCGCGGCCGCGGCCGCGGCCACCGGGACCTCCGGCCTGTCGCGCGCCGACGAAACCGCGACTCTGCATGCTCTTGCCCATGCTGGCTCCGGGGAGGGAGTAGGCACCAGTATAGCGCTGCAATGCACCGCCACGTCCGCTGATCGTCGGGCTGGTGGGGGGCGGTATGGGGCCAGGGCTTGCTGACCAGCGGCTACGGCGAGCCGTCACCTGCAGGGGCAAGTACCCCAGAAGCAGCTCCAACAACGTGGCTGCAGCACCGGTCGGCCTGCAATGCATAGTTCGGCTCCCCCGGTACGTCGCGCGTCCCTCACCCGGAAGGGTTCGCCACGCCGAAAAGAAAGTCCGTCAGGCGGAGCGCCCGGAGTCATGCGACGCTGTGCTGAGCGATGGGCAATGAGGGTATAGAAGCCACCGCCCAATCGGGCCCGGGGACGGTGTCTGGCGTGAATCCAGCTCGCCTGAGGGTTGACCCATCTCCAGGGATCGTGACAGGATTTGACCGTGGGTGTTGGCCAGGTCCATGGTCGCACCTTCGGGAGGCACGAGGATGGCCCGTCCCTTGGAAGCCGACCAGGCACCTGTGGCAAGGGGGCCTAGGGGGCGCGCAATTCGCGAGATCACCATGGCTGCAGCCCTGGTCGTGGTGGGGCTTGTGGTGATTCCTGGTGACCTCATTACCCCTGACGGAATCTCCCCTGACGGACTCGCAACGGCGCCCCGAGGCTCTGGTGCTGAGATCCTCCGGGCGGGTGTCTGGCCTCTGTCGGGCCTGCCGTTGAAGTGCGGCTTGGTCGGTCTGGTCCTTGTCGCAGTGATCGGCCGGTCGTTCATCGGGTGGTGG
>RFKJ01000682.1 GCA_003694325.1 Deltaproteobacteria bacterium | reverse complement strand
GGGGAGCGATGGCGGCGGCGTCACCGCCGGCCTCATCGACGACGTCCGGGTCGAGGTGACCGCCGAGGTGGCCACCGTGCTCCGCGTGACCTGGACCACCACGCAGCCGACCACCGGCTACGTCGACTTCGGCGAGACCACGGCGCTGGAGCACCGGACGGGCCGGACCCCGGAGGGGTTCGACCACGAGGTCCTGCTCCTCGGGATGCCGGCCGACACCGAGGTGTACTTCCGGGTGACGGCCGAGGGCGACGGGGTGGAGGAAGCGACCGACATCCTCGTGGACTCCACCGGCAGCCTGCCCTCGGGGCTGCCCACCCTGGAGGTCAGCGGCGTCGCCGACCATTGGAACTACCAGGTCGTCCCGCTGCAGGGCACCACCTACGTCGTCACCATCATCGACAACCAGGGGAGGATCGTCTGGTACGACGAGCTGGAGCCTGAGGGCAACCTGATGCGGGCCTTCATCAGCCACGACCGGCAGTCGATGATCTACTGCCTCGCCGGCCCCCAGAGCGACCTGTCGACCGGGCGGATCCGCTGGGTCGGTCTCGACGGCAGCCTCCAGCAGGAGGTGGCGCTGCCCTACGTCGACCACGACATCGTCGAGCTGCCCGACGGCACCATCGGGGCCATCGTGGTGACCGAGGCCCCCGAGGGCAGCGGCCGTGCCGACCAGACCGCCGACCGGATCATGGAGCTGGCCCCGGACGGCACCCTCCGCGAGGTGTGGAACGCCTGGGACACGCTGGATTTCGACGCCCTGGGCGTCAACGACCGCAACCTCACCCACGGCAACGCCCTCGACTACGACCCGAGCACCGACAGCTACTACCTGTCGATGAAGACGCTGGGCAGCATCGCGCGGATCGACCGGGCCACCGGGCAGATCCGGTGGATGATCAACGGGGTGGGCAACCAGTTCAGCTTCCCGCCGGGCACCGAGATGATCGAGCTGCAACACCAGTTCGAGGTGCTCGACGGCGGCCTGCTGATCTTCGACAACGGGACCCCCGAGCGCGGCTATTCCCGGGTCGTGGAGCTGGCCATTGACGAGGACGCCCGGACCGCCGAGCAGGTCTGGGAGTACATCCGCGATCCCTCGGTCTACGTCTTCGCCAAGGGGGACGTCGCCCGGTTCGCCGATGGCAGCACCCAGGTGGTGTGGTCGGCCTCGGGGGAGATCCAGGACGTCACCCCCGAGGGCGAGGTGACCTGGCAGCTCGACACCTCCCTGGGCCAGGCCATGACCTTCGTGCAGATCGCCGACGACCTCTATGCGCGCGACTGAGCCCCTGCTGCTCCTCGTGCTCCTGGCCTGCGGGCCGGCCGGCGGCGGGGACGGGACGGGAGGCGCGGGCAGCGACGGCGGCGCGGCCGACGGTGGCGGGGCGGACGCAGGGGCGGCCGACGGCGGCGCAGCGGTGGGCACGGTGACCCTGGGAGACGCCAACAACTACCGGTTCCACGGCATCCTCGACGGCCCCTCGGTGCAGTTGGCCGAGTACCGGGACGTCACCCTGTCGTGGGCGGGGCTGACCCACGACCTCCTCTGCCACGACCTCGACCCGGTCGCCGACATCGACAACGTCGCTTTCATGATCTTCCCCGAGCTGACCGAGGCCGAGGTGGAGCAGGGCCTGGCCGACGACTCGCTGTCCCAGGTGGATCTCGGCGCCTACCTGTCGTTCGAGCCGGGCGACGCCACCGAGGTCTCGCTCTCCGACCTGACCTTCTTCGGCACCGACGCCGACATCGAGGAGGAGTTCTACGAGGGCCACGGTGCCTGGCTCCTCACCCTGACCACCGGCACCACCATCGGGGTCGGCGTCCGCAGCATCGCCTTCCTGACGCCGACGGCGGGGGAGACCGCCACCCGGGGAGAGATCCAGGGCGGCTGCGGCATCCTGGACGCCACCGTCGACCTCCGGTCGCTGCAGCCGGCGCCCATCGCCGCGCAGGGGCCGTGGAGCATCGACTGGTCGGCGGTGACCACCAACATGGGCGGCAACCCCTTCGAACCGCTGTCGGTCAGCGAGGTCATGGTGGGCCGCTACGACGAGGACCTGGCCACCCTCGAGGAGCGGTTCCTCGACCTCGAGCTGCTCACCGATGACCTGTGGCTGGGGCCCCACCCGTCGGGGACGGCCACCGACCTGTCGACGCTGGCGCGCGCCTCGGACGGAGCGCCCTTTCCGGGGTTCTCCCCGGACGGGACCTGGCTGTTCGCCCTGCGCTGCGGGACCTGCTCGAACCCCGCGCCGCTGTTCCTGACGGTGCTGCAGCCCACGGACTGACCGCCTGCCGTCCTCGCGGCCCTCGCCGCCCGGCCGGCACCGCTGCGAGGGGCGCGGCGGCGGCGCGGGTCAGCGGTTGCTGGCGGGGGGGGCAGGACCTCGGCCCCGCAGCCGGTCCACGCCGACGGCGACGATGGTCACCAGCAGCCAGACCCACGGCGCGCCGTGCAGCACGAGGTCGAACCAGTCCATGGGCTGCATGCCGACGGCGCCGCCGGCCACCCAGCGGAGCTTGCCGACGATGTGGGGCTCGGGCGCAAAGGGGGCCAGGCCCAACAGCAGGCTGGCCAGGAGGGGGGGAAGGATGCGGTCCACGGGAGGTCCTGCGGAGGTCGGAGCGGGTCTTGTCCCGGGAGCCGCCGGGGGCGCCAACCGTGTCAGGGACGGAGGCACGGGAGACCCTCGGTGGGGCTTCAGTCGCAGTAGCCGTCGCCGTAGGCGGCCAGGACCGTGGCGCAGCTCTCGGTGTTGCCGGCGTCGACCGTTCCGGTCCCCAGGGCGTGCAACCCGGCGAGGAACCCGGCGATCTCGTCACTGTCGAGGCCGTCGTCGGCGTGCAGCCACAGGCTGCGGCCCTCCTCGTCTTCGCCGGTGAGCTGGCGCAGGGCCGGCAGCCCGGCGAAGTCCTCGAGTGCACACAGGCCATCGAGGACGAGGCTGCCGACGGACTCCAGCACCGGCAGCGACAGGGTGGTGCGACAGGCGGCCTCGACGTGCAGGCTGCCGGCGATGGTGGTCAGGGCGGGGGCCGACAGCACGGCGAGGTTGCGCGGTCCCACGACGCGGATGTCGCCGGTGACCTCCTGCAGGGCGTCCAGCTTGATCTCGACGAGGTAGGCCAGGGTCCGGGCGTCCCCGGGCTCGCCGAGGTCCAGGCCGCCGATGGTGGTGGCGGCGGGCAGCCGGAGGATGAGCTGCTTGTCCTGCTGTCGGAGGATGAGCCGACCCCCGAGTCGCTCCAGCCCGTAGAAGCTGGTGACCTGCATCTGGGGGTTGCCGGCCAGCACGATGTCGCCGCCGACTTCGCGCAGGGCCCGCATGGCCTCGACGTAGGTGAGGCTGGGGTGCCAGGTGATGACGAGATCGCCCCCCACCCGCTCGAGCGCGGTCAGCTCGATGTCGCCGGTGACGTGGGGGGGAGGGGAGGGGGGCGG
>RFKJ01000681.1 GCA_003694325.1 Deltaproteobacteria bacterium | reverse complement strand
GCCTGGGCCCGCTCCAGCAGCGCTACAGCTACGCCACCTGGACGGCACCGGCCCACTACAACCTGCTCATGGGGCTGCTGCCCCACCCCTCGCCCCGCCACGTCTTCGCCAGCACCTGGTACAAGCAGGACTTCGAACGCTGGGGCGACCGGCTGGGGGTGCCGGGCATGGACTTCGCCGGCATGATCCCGCGCCTGTGGCTGCCCGACCACCTGCGCAACCACCTCGGCTACCACACGCGGGCGCTGGTCAGCATGCCGGTGATCAACCCGCACACGCCCCTGAACAGCGCGTTCGACAGCTACCACAGCACCGACCGCCACAACGACCTCGGGGCCATGGTCGACGCCCTGCACTTCGACCCCGACCGTCCCAGCTTCTGGCTGCTCAACACCGGCGAGACCCACTACCCCTACGCCACCCCCGACGAGCCCGAGTCCCAGTGGCCGCGAATCCACGGGGTCAACGGCGTGTTCCAGCGCCTCGCCGCCGGCCGGCCGCTGCACCGTTCCGAAGCCCCCCGACAGTTCGACCCGCACCGCCTCGAAATCCTCCACCAGCGCCAGGTCCGGGCCGCGGCCCACTGCGACGCCGTGCTGGAGCGGCTGCTGGACGTCGTCCCGCCGGACACCTGGGTCATCGTCACCAGCGACCACGGCGAGCTGTTCGGCGAAGGCGGCTGGTTCGGCCACGGCCCCATCCACCACCCCAAGGTGCTGGAGGTGCCGCTGGTCGAGGGGCTGGCGCGCTGAGGGAGCGGCGTCCTGCGCCGGCGCAGCGGCCTCAGCCGGCGTCCCGGTCGGTGATCGTCGCCATCACCTGGCCGTCGGCGACGCGCTTGCCGTCCACCTCGGCGACGCCGTGGAAGCGCCAGATCCCCCTCCGCTCGTAGTCCTTCTCCACCGTCATCACCAGGCGGTCGCCCGGCCGCACCGGGTGGCGGAACCGCATCTTGTCCAGCCCCAGCAGGTACACCCCCTTGCCGGTCGGGTCCGGCAGTGCCGCGAAGGCGACGATGCAGGCGAGCTGGGCGAAGGCTTCGGGGATGAGCACCCCGGGCAGGATCGGCCGCCCGGGGAAGTGACCCTGGAACTGCGGTTCGTTGGCGGTGACACACTTGACGCCCACACCGCGTTGTCCCGGGGTGATCTCCAGCACCCGGTCGACCATCAGGAAGGGGTAGCGGTGCGGGAGGAGGTCGAGGATGGCCTGGATGTCGTAGCCCGAGTCGGGGCTGGAGCCTTCGGCGGCCATGGGCGCTCCGTGGGTTCGGGCGGTGGAGCGCACCGACCGGCGCTCCAGTTCCTGCAGGCGGGCGGCGAGGTCGCGGACCTGCCGGCGCAGCTCGGGCAGCTCACCATGCAGGGCCGCGGCCCGCAGCCACTTGCGATGCTCGATGGCCGGCACGCCGGTCACCCGGGCGCCGGCCGGCTGGTTGTCGTGGACGACGCTGGCGACCCCGACCCGGCTGTCCGGGCCGATGTCGATGTGGCCGAGGACGGCGGCCTTGGCAGCGAGCACGCTGCGGGCGCCCAGGGTCGCGCTCCCGGCGACGCCGGCGTAGGCCACCATCAGGCTGTGGGCGCCGATGCGCGCGGCGTGCCCCACCTGGACGAGGTTGTCGAGCTTGGCGCCCTGCTCGACCACCGTGTCACCCATCGCGGCGCGGTCGATGCACGAGTTGGCCCCGACCTCGACGTCATCGCCGACCACCGCCCGCCCGACCTGGGGGATCTTGACGTTGCCCTCGGCGGTCGGGGCGAAGCCGAAGCCCTCTCCGCCGACGACCGCCCCCGGGTTCAGCCACACCCGGTCGCCCACGACGCAGCCGTCGCAGACGACGCTGTGGGGCATGAGCACGCAGTCGCGGCCGATCCGGGCGCCGGCCCCGACCACCGCGCCGGCCTGGACGTGGCTGCCCGGCCCCACCACCGCCCCCGGTCCCACCCAGGCGAAGGCCTCGATCCGCGCGCCGTCGACCACCGCGTCATCGGCGACGAAGGCCTGCGGCGACACCGCGGCCACGACGGCCGGGCGCGGGTGGAACAAGGCCAGCGCCCGGGCAAAGGCCGCATAGGGATCGGCGAGCCGGATCACCGTCCGCCCGTGCGCGTCGTCGGTGGGTCCCACCAGCACGCAGCCCGCCCGGGTCGACGCCATCAGCCGGGCGTAGCGGCGGTTGCTCAGGAAGGAGAGGTGCTCGGGGCCGGCGTCCGCCAGGCCGCGCACGTCGACCAGCTCCCGGTCCCCGTCGCCCTCCACCACCCCGCCCAGCGCCCCGGCCAGGGCGGCGACGGAGAACGGCCCCGCCGGCTCAGCCGCCATGCCGGGCGTCGTAGCGCTTCACCAGTTCCGCGGTGATGTCGGTCGAGGCGTCGGCGTACACCACGCCGCCCTCGGTCTTCTCCAGCACGAGGGTGTAGCCCTGCTCCTTGCCGATCTCCTCGCAGATGACGCGCATCTTGGACAGCAGCCCCTCCATCTCCTGGGTGTAGGCCATCTGCATCTGCTGCTGGCTCTCCATGTAGAGCTGCTGGTACTGGCTCTGCATCGCCATGATCTGCTGCTCCCGCTCCTGGCGGGCCTCGTCGGGCAGCACCATGGCCTGCTTGCTGTACTCGTCCTGCATCTGCTGGAGCTGCTTCTCCATGTTCTCGATCGCCTTCTGCTTCTCGGCGAACATGCCCTCGAGCCGGCCCTTGGCGGCGATGCCGTCCTTGACCTGGTTGATGGCCTCCTGGAGGTCGACGGTGGCGATCTTCAACTCGGCCGCGTGGGCGTCGGCGCCGAGCCCGGGGGCGATGGCCGGGGCGGCGGCGAGCACCGCGGCGGTGAGGATGATGCGTGCGATGCGCATGGAGACTCCGGTTTCCTGGGGGGGACGGTGCCGGACCGACCGGCGGCGTCCCTATCGCGCCACAACCCGCCGGCGCCAGGAACCGATCCCCGCCGCGACGAGACCGGCTCAGAACATGCTGCCCATGCTGAAGTCGAACACGGCGGCCCGCTCGTCCTCCCGGCGGTTGATGGGGAAGCCCCACTCGAAGCGCAGCGGCCCCATGGGGCTGAACCAGCGGATCCCCGCGCCGTAGGCCAGGCGCAGTTGAAGCGGGTTGATGTGGCCGTTGCCCCAGGGGTCGCCAAAGGCGTTGCCGGCGTCGAAGAAGACGACCGTGCTGATCCCGGCCTGGGGGACGATGGGCATCTCCAGCTCGAAGTTGTTGATCCAGGTCTCGGTGCCGCCGACGATGAGCATGTCCTCGGCCGACTGCGGGTCCTCCGACCCGACGAAGGCCGAGGAGTTGTCGGATCGGTAGCCGCTGGCCCGGATGCTGGGCCCCAGGGTGTACCAGTCGTAGCCGCGCACCGACGTGATGCCGCCGGCCCGGTAGCGGTGGATGTAGGGCAGGATCGAGCCGTCGGTGGTCCACACCCGGCCCAGGGTGCCGTTGTACTTGAAGATGAGCCACTCGCCCTTGGGGGACACCGGCCGGTACAGCCGCAGGTTCATCTTGGACTCGACGAAGTTGAAGTCGCCGCCGAAGATGCTCACCACGTCCTGGTCATCGACCCGGAAGCCCCCGGACAGCGCCGTCGTCGCCGACAGGTACAGGCCGCGGGTGGCGTTGATCCGGTTGTTGCGCTTGTCGACCACCAGCGACAGGCCCGTGGTGCTGGTGGTGCCGTTGCGGTACAGCTCGCCGCCGAACAGCTTGGCCTTGTAGGCGTCGATGCTGGTCAGGCCGGTGTCCTCGAAGGTGTAGTCCAGCTCCAGGCGGATGTCGTCGCGACGGTCCAGGTACCGCCCCACGGCGAAGGAGAAGCCGCGCTGGTACTCGTCTTCGACATACTGCCGCGAGATCGCGAACCCGTTGACCCGCAGGGTCCACCGGCTGTCCAGGAAGTAGGGGTCGAAGAGCTGGAGGTTGCCCTGCTGGCGGCTGCCGGACAGGTTCACCGCCGCGCTCATGACGTAGCCGCGCCCCAGGAAGTTGTTCTTGGAGACGTTCATCGTGAAGATGAAGTTCTCCAGGTTGCTGAACCCGGCGCCCACGCTGAACGACCCGGTCGGCTGCTCGCTGACCTCGACCTTCATGTCCAGCTCGTCCGGCTTCGCCCCCCGGGGAGTGCTGATCTTGACGTCCTCGAAGAAGCCCAGCCGCTCCAACCGCTGGCGGGCCTCCTTCAGGGCCGTGCCCGAGTAGTAGTCCCCCTCGTTGATCGGGATCTCGCGCCGGACGACCTTGTCGAAGGTCGGATCGTTGCCCGTGATGTCGATCCGCCCGATGCGGACCTTGTCGCCCTTGCTGATGCTGAAGGTGATGTCGACGACGCGAGCCTCGGGATCGTCGTCGTTGAGCGGCACCACGTTGGCGAAGGCATAGCCCTGGTCGCCATACAGGTCGGTGATCTCCTGCCGGACCTGGTTGAAGACCGACAGCTTGAACCAGTCCCCCGTCTTCAACCCCGGCGTCCGCTCGTTGAACTCGAAGGGCCGGGTCTCGGGGGCGTCGTCCCAGGTGTCGGGCACCGGCCCGTCACCGGCCCGGCGCTTTGCCCGCTCCCACCGTTCCCGCACCGTGCTGGCCACGTCCCCGTCGATGATCTGCTGGATGGCGTCCCGGGTCAGGCCCTCCTCGGGGACGAAGTCGCCTTCCACCTTGATCTTGCCGAGCCGGAAGCGGGGCCCCTCGTCGACGTCGAAGCTGACGAAGATCGAGCGCTTGTCCGGCGACAGCCACGCCTGGGGCTTGCTGACCTTGACGTTGACGTAGCCCTCCTCCAGGTACACCGACCGGATGATCTGCACGTCGTTGTCCAGGTTCTCCTCGATGAAGGTGCCCGAGTTCGTCAACCACGGGGCGATGCCCCCGGCCCGGGTCGTCAGGTACCGCTTGATCTTGGAGTCCGGCACGTGTTCGTTGCCGTTGATGTCGATGCGCTGGACGACCACCTTCTTGTTCTCGGTGATGTCGAAGGTCAGCTCGACGAGGTCGCCGCCCAGGTCCCGGATCACCGGCTCGATCTCGACGAGGTAGTACCCCTTTTCCAGGTACTTGTCGCGGATCCGCCGGATGTTGCGCTTGATCTCGGCCTGGTTGAGCACGCTGAAGGGCTCGATGTCGATCACCTCGTTGATGGCGTCGTCGTCGAGCTTCTTGTTGCCCTTCAGCCGCACCTCCCGCACCGCCGGCTTCTCGTCGACCTCGAAGGTCACCACCACCCCCGGCCCCTCGGGGTTGGGGG
>RFKJ01000680.1 GCA_003694325.1 Deltaproteobacteria bacterium | reverse complement strand
TCCGCAACCACGGAGACACCGGCCCGGCCCCGCCGCCGCAGACGCTGACCTCCTGTGCCGATGACCTGTGGGAACTGTCGGCGTCCTGTGGCGAGCGCCCGGCGGCCGTCATCGGCCACTCCTTCGGCGGCAAGGTGGCGCTGCGGTTCGCCGAGCAGGCCGGCCAGCTCGGCAGCACCGGACCTGGAGCGCTGCAGCAGGTCTGGGTGCTGGACGCGGCACCGGGACCGTGGCCCGGCGATCCCGAGGACGACGCCGAGGTGGTCGCCGTGATCCGCGCGCTCGAGTCGATCCCCCAGCCGGTACAGCGCCGCGACGAAGTCGCCGAAGCGCTGCGCGCTCGTGGCTTCTCCCCGACCCTGGCCGCCTGGATGACCACCAACCTCCGCCGGACTCCCGACGGCTACCGGTGGCGCTTCCACCTGCCGGCCGTCCGCGAGATGATCGCCGACTACTTCGTCCAGGACCTGTGGCCGGTGCTCGAGGACCCGGCTCCCGGCCTGCGCATCGACGTGGTGCGGGCCGAGCGGAGCGACCGGTGGACCGACGACGATCTGGCCCGGTTCGCCGCCCTGCCGGCAGACGGCGCGGTCCACCTCCACCGGCTGCCGGACAGCGGCCACTGGGTCCACGTCGACGCGCCCGAGGCGTTGATCGCGATGATCGCGCCGTCCTTGAGGGATGGCGCGCCGCCACCGGCGCCCGGCCCGCTCCGGTCGGAGCCGGCCTGACGACGTTCAGCCCGGAAGCCAGCCGACCGCCACCGTGGTTTCGAAGCTGCTGATGAGCACGTCTTCGATGCCCGATGCCGAGAAGACCCCGTCGGTCACGGTCAGGGTGGCGTCCGCCGGCATCTCTCCCCACTTCGTGGCGTCCCCCGTCGGAGTCACCTCGATGGTGAGCGTGCCGTCCACCATGGTCCACTGATGGTCGATGGTGTAGGTCTCGGCCACGTCGTTGCAGAACAGCACGCCGAGGTTGCTTCCCTGGAGCACCGTGACATCCGGCGCATCCGTCAGGTCCATGCCCATGTCCCAGGTCGAGCTGATGGTGGCGCCGGCATCGTGGGCGGCCTGCACCATCCCGCCGTCCTCGACCACCCACAAAGCCCAGGTCTCGTCGTCGCTGGTGGCCCAGACGACGAGGTCGGAACAGCCCCCGGTGCGGGTGAGCCGGGACGCGATGTCGGTCCCCGCAGTACCGCCATCCCCGGCGCCGCCATCCCCGGTGCCGCCGTCGGATGCCCCACCATCGCCGACCGACCCGGTGTCATCCCCGTCGTCGTCGGCTCCACAACCCACGGCCAGCGCCGCCACCAGCAGCCCACACCACATCCACATGTCGCCTCCTCCCCGTGCCCCGGGACCAGCGTAGCCTCCAAACGGGCCGGTGTCGCGGCGTTGCGATGGGTGGACGGCGGTGCTGCGCCCGACACGAGCACGGTGGGAAGTCACGTCCCTTCCTCGTCACCGATGGGCAGCGGGGGTCGCAGGACTCGGCGAGACAGCAATCGGGGGTACCATCGTCCGCCGTGTCCCCACCACCCCCGACGGCCCCGATGAACACGACCAGCGCCGACTCCTACCTGCAGCATGGCTGCGGTCGATGCGAGCGGTTTCGGACGCCGCAGTGCAAGGTCCACCAGTGGACCGAGCCCCTGGTCGCGCTGCGTGCCCTGCTGTTGGAGACGGAGTTGCGGGAGGAGATGAAGTGGGGCTCACCCTGCTACACGCTGGATGGCCGGAACGTGGTGATGCTGACGGCCTTCCAGGATTTCTGCTGCCTCGCCTTCTTCAAGGGCGCGCTGCTCACCGACGAGGACGGCTTGCTGGATGCACCCGGGGCAAATTCCCGGGCAGTGCGCCAGCTCCGGTTCACCTCGGCCGAACAGGTGCACCGACGCCAGGGCCTGGTGAAGCGGCTCCTCGACGAGGCCATCGCCCTGGAGCGAGCCGGGGCCCGCGTGCCGGTTCGCGAGTCGCCGGAGCCGGTTCCGGTCGAGTTGGAGGAGGTCCTCGATGCAGATCCTCGGCTGCGGGCAGCCTTCGATGCCTTGACCCCCGGTCGCCGCCGCAGCTTCATCCTGTACGTCTCCGGTGCGAAACAGGCCACCACCCGCACCCGGCGCGCCCAGCGCTGCATTCCGAAGATCCTCGAGGGGAAGGGCTTCCACGAACGCTGAAATCGCGGCACCCACCCGATCGGTCGCCCGGGCGACGCCCGGTCTGCCGCCGGGCCTACCCGCCCTGCCCCACAACGTTGATGAGCCGGAAGCGGCTGCCGCCTTCCGGTCCCCAGGTCCAGACCAGGTCCCCGAGCACGGTGCTCGCGACGAGCTGGAGCTGGTCCCCGCGGTGCTCCCCCGAGCCGAAGTCGTCGACGCTGTCGAAGCGCAGCTCGATCCGGTCCCCCACGATGAGGTTGTCGTCGGCGGTGAACACCTCGTCGCCGTACTGCAACCGGAACAGCGGCCGCAGGACCGCCAGCTCCTTGGGCAGGGTGATGGTCACCCCGTCCTTGAGCAGGGCCTTGTCGTCGATCCGGATCGACGAACCCGAGCGAGCGTCGGCCAGGATCCGTTCGACCAGGCCATGACGCGACCGGCCGCCGGCTGCCACGGCGGCGCGAGCCTCCGCCTCGGCCCGGGCCATCGCCGTCGCCGCGTCGGGATCGTGGAACTCCCGCGCCTCGGCGATCTTGTATTCATCCGTGTCGACCCACAGGACCGCCTCGTTGGCCACCAGGATGGCCCGGTGGGTCACGATGTCGTCGACGCTCTTGTGCTTGCCCCACAGGTCGAAGTCGATCTCGACGCTGCCGAAATCGGTGGTCTCGTGGGCCAGCACCGCCGGCCGGGTGTCCCCGGCGACGACGGGTTCGTAGTCATCAGGGTGCATGTCGGTGAAGTGCAGCGCCAGCACGAGGGTGGCGTTGTGCAGGGTGCGGTCGCTGCGGTTGCGCACCCCCACCGACAGCCGGCTGCCGATCAACCCCGGCTTCACCACGAGATCGAGGTACTGGTCCTCGGGGAAGATCCGCCGGAAGTCCTCGCCGAGCAGGACCTGGGCGAACTCGATGTCCGACAGCAGGAAGTCCCACTGCTCCTGGGCGCGACGCCGGCTGAAGTGGTCGAGGACCTTGGCCCGGCCCCCCTCGAAATCACCCGCATCGAACAGCAGCCGCGCCTGCTGGAGGTCGGGGCTCATGTACCCGGCCCCCAGCATCGTCGACTTGTACAGCTCGATGACGTAGCTGCCCTCGCGCGTCTTCCGCAGGTAGGACCGCATCCGGTACGGGTCCAGCATGTCCCCCAGCGCGTCGGCCTGCCGGGGGTAGTAGGCGGCGGCCTGCTGCAGGTCGAGACGGGCCGCGTCGAGGTCGCCCAGGCGGGCGTGGAGCACGCCGCGGAGGAGGAACGCCGGAGCGGTCCGATCGGGGTGGCGGTCGATGTACTCGGCCAGCAGTCGCTCCACGTCCCCGGCCGTCTCCGGGTCGGCGATCCGCCCGCTCTCGATGAGCGCCAGCGCCTTGAGGATGTGGGCCTCGCGTTCGTGCGGGGCCATCGCGATGGCCGCATCCGCGGCCGACACGGCGGTGTCCCAGTCCGCGTTGGCCACCGCGAGGTAGGCGCGGTCCCGGACCGTGCAGAGACGATCCCACTCCTCGACGTAGCGGTGGTACACGTCGGCGTAGGCGACCAGCCTGTCGATGAGCTTGTTCTCCAGGGCTCGCTCGTCGCGGCCGAGCTGCAGGCGGGCGTCCTGCCGTTCCTTGAGCTGTTCGAGGAGGGCGCGGGCCTGCTCGCGATCGACCTGGAGGGTGCCGGAGGGTCCCAGGGGACCCAGGTCCGCGTCGCCGCCGACCACCGAGAGCGCACTCAGCAGCAGCTCGCTGGTCAACCCCCACATCTCCTCCTGGTCCTCGATCTCCGCCTGCTTGGCGTAGATCTCGAACAGGACCTCCATCAGCTCCTTGCGGGCGGCGAGCACCTCGGGCGCGACGTCGTGGTAGTCCCGCCGGGCCATCTGCTGGAGCCAGTCACCGAGGGACTCCGATTCCTGCAGCGCCAGGTCGATTTCGTGGATGACCTTGATCGTCTCGTCGATGTCGTAGCCCGGCCCCTGCTCGCTGCGGACTGCCTCGTCGAGCTTGTCGAACACCGGCCCGAACTGCTCCTCGGCCCGGGCCTGCTGCTCCCGCAGGGCCTGCCGGACGGACCACCACCGGTAGCCCCCGCCGGCCACGCTCAGGACCAGCAGCACGAGCCCCGCCCCCAGCAGCACCCGGCTGCATCCGCTCCGGGCGGCGGGGTCATTCCTCGGCGTGAAGTCGGTCATGTCGCGGTCTCCTAGGGGTGCTGTACGCCACGGGCCGCCAGAGGCTTGCCTCCCACCGTCACGACTCGGGATATCCGAGGGTGCCACAGCGCACCGACCGGCGGGTCACGACGTCGGGCAATCCTTCCTTCCTGAACCCGGATCCCCCGTGGCAGCCTCCCTGGTCACCACCCATCGGCTCGTCATCGGCGACGCCCGGGACCTCTCGCCGATCGCCGACGGCTCGGTGCAGCTCATCGTCACCTCGCCGCCCTACCCGATGATCGGGATGTGGGACCCGACCTTCGCGGCGTTGTCGCCGCAGTCTGTGGCCCTGCTGCAGGCCGGCGAGGGGATGGCGGCCTTCGAGGAGATGCACCGCGTGCTCGACTCGGTGTGGGTCGAGTGCGCCCGGGTGCTCCAGCCGGGAGGCTTCGCCTGCATCAACATCGGCGATGCCACCCGCACCGTCGCCGGTCGGTTCGCCCTGTACCCCAACCACGCCCGCATCTCGGTCGCCCTGCAGCGCCTCGGCCTGACGCCGCTGCCCGACATCCTCTGGCGCAAGCCCACCAACGCCCCCACCAAGTTCATGGGGTCGGGAATGCTGCCCGCCGGGGCCTATGTCACCTACGAGCACGAGTACGTGCTGGTGTTCCGCAAGGGCGGCAAGCGCCGGTTCACCGCCGCCGAGAAGCGGATCCGGGCCCGGTCGGCCTTCTTCTGGGAGGAGCGCAACCTGTGGTTCTCCGACCTGTGGTCGGACCTGGTCGGCGCCCGCCAGGGGCTGGGCGAGCGTACGGCCCGCGACCGCAGCGGCGCCTTTCCCCTCGAACTGCCCTACCGGCTCATCCAGATGTACTCCATGCAGGGGGACACCGTACTGGACCCATTCGTCGGCACCGGGACGACCATGGCGGCCGCGCTGGCCAGCGGTCGCTCCAGCCTGGGCGTGGAGCGGGACCCCGAGCTGGCCGCCGGGGTCCTGCGCAGCCTCGCGGACTCCGTGGCCGAGGGACGACAGCGGGCATCCCGGCGGTTGCGCGACCACCTCGCCTTCGTGGCCGACCGGGAGGCCGCGGGCAAGGCGTTCCGCCACACCTCCCGCCCCTACGGCTTCCCGGTGATGACGCGCCAGGAGGTCGATCTCGAGCTGTTCGTCCCCGCGCAGATCGAGCACACCACCGCTGGCGTGGTCGCCGACCACGCGCCGGCGGCGGCTCCTGCACCCGACGCTCCAGCCCACGACACTCCTCGGGACCCGGCGAACGACGACGCCCGACCTTCCCGTCGCGAACCGGAGCGGCGCAACCAAACCCTGCCGCTCCCGGGCCTGTTCGAGCCCTGACCCCGGCCGCCGTGGGGTTCCCCGATGGGGAACCCGCCGCCTCCAAGGCGAAGCGCGGTCGACCCGGAAGCGTCAGCCCAGCAGGCTCACCGTGACCCGCCGCCGCCCGCCTCGGTTGCGATGTTCCCAGAGGTAGATCCCCTGCCAGGTCCCCAGGTCGAGCTTCCCGCCGCGCACGGGGATCATCAACGAGGTCGCCGTCAACGCGGCCTTGACGTGGGCCGGCATGTCGTCGGGGCCCTCGTCGACGTGCCGGTAGATGGGATCTCCGTCGGGCACCAGCCGGCTCAGGACGGCCTCGAGGTCGGCGAGCACGTCGGGATCGGCGTTCTCCTGGATCACCAGCGACGCCGAGGTGTGGTGGATGAACAGGTGACAGAGCCCGTCGCGAAGCCCGCCGCCGGCCAGGGCCTGGCGGACCGGGCCGGTGATGTCGGTGAGCCCCCGGGGAAACGGGCCGAGGATCAGGGTGTGCTGGTGCATGGCCTGCCCGTATC
>RFKJ01000679.1 GCA_003694325.1 Deltaproteobacteria bacterium | reverse complement strand
CGAGGTGGCGACGACGGCCCGGACGGGCGCGCCGGGACCCAGCGACTCGGCGACGGCGAGCCGACGTGCCGGATCGGGGTCCACCAGGCCGTCGACGATGGCGACGAGGGCCGGGTCGAGATCGGGGCGGACATCGGCGAGGGAGCGGGGTCGGCCGGCGCTGCGGAGGGCGGCCGCCGTGCGGGCCTCCACGGGCCAGGCTCCCGACAGGGCGTGGAACAGCAGGACCCCCAGGCCGTACAGCGCGCTGCCCGGCTGGGGGTTCCCACCGGCGAGGACCTCGGGGGCCCGGTGGTGCGGAGCCTGGACTTCGGTGCGCGGGGGCACCAGCCCCGCCGGGGCCAGGCGCAGCACCCCCTCGGCGTCGACGACCAGGTCTCGGGGTGCCAGCTCTCCGGCCAGGGCCTCCTCTGCGGCCCGCGCCGCCGGGGCGAGCCACCGGGCCCAGGCCCGCGCCTCGTCGGGCTCCAGGCGCAGGGGGGACGCCACCGGCCCCCGGGTCGGCGGGCGGACGGCCATGGGTCGACCGCTTTCGACCCCGTGGGCGAGGGGAGGCAGCAGGGCCGGGTTCCGGTCGGCGACCGGGAGCGCACAGGCGCGGGCGAACCGGTCGGCGGCACCCGGTCGCAGGGCCACCCGGCCGGCCGGGGCCACCACCTCGACCGGCTCCCCGGTGACCTCGTCGCGGGCGCGCCACCGGAGCAGGTCGTCCACGGGGGGGAGGGCCTCCTCCAGCATGAAGCGACCGAGCACCCGCTGCCCTGGCTGCATGCACGCTCCTCGACGGTGGGGCCGGCGGCCCGCCGCCGGAACCGTCGCCTATCTCGGCTACGCTGATGGTTGCGTGAACACGGATCCACCCACCGCGGACCCGCCGGCGCCGGGATCGTCCCCCTCGGCCGGGCCGCGTTCGTCCTCTCGGGCACCCACCGAAGGACTCCCGGACCGGGTGACCACGCCCGCCGGGGGCCGGTGGATGCCGCCGGTCATCGCCGGCGGGTTCTCCCTGCTCGCTCGGAGCATCCGGGTGCAGCGCTTCGGGTTCGACGCCGTGGCCCGGGCCTACCGGGAGGGGCCGCTCATCTTTGCCTTCTGGCACGGCGAGCAACTCGCCTACATCGCCAACCATCGCTTCTGGCGGGTGGCCGGCATGGCCAGCCACAGTCGCGACGGCGAGCTGCTCGCCCGGTGCATCGAGCGGTTGGGCTACCCGGCGATCCGGGGTAGCTCCAGCCGGGGGGGACGGGCAGCCTTCGCCGAGTGCCTCCGACGCCTGGAGGACGGGTGGAGCGTCGGGCTGGCGGTGGACGGGCCGCGGGGACCGCGGCACCGGCCGCACGTGGGCGCCGTCGCGCTGGCGGCCCGGGTGCGCCGGCCGGTGGCCTGGATGGTCAGCCGCGCCAGTCCCCGGCTGCGGCTGGGGTCGTGGGACCGGTTCGAGATCCCCCTTCCCCTGGCCCGGTGGGAGCTGGTCTACGGCCTGTTCCCGGTCGAGGCGGAGCCCGATGACCGGGATGCCGTCGAGCGGGCCCGGGTCGCCCTGGGCGAGACGATGGCCGCCGCCAGCGCCGCCCTGGAGGCCGGCGTCCCCGCCGCGTCGGTGGTCAGCGGTCCGGGGTCCACTCCGCGGTGATCTTGAAGTGGCAGCCCGCCGGGTTGGGCGCCAGGGCCACGACGGCGTTCATGTCGATCTTGATGCCGAACTCCAGCCGCACGGAGGATGGGGGGTGCTGGGAGGCCTTGGCCGCGGCCGAGGCGGTGTCCGCCAGGCGCTGCGCCACGATGGTCGACACCTTGACCACGTTGTCGAGGACCTGGTCGGGGCTGAAGTCGTGGGTGCCCTCGTCCTTGGCGAAGCCCTGGGTGGGCTCCACGTCGATGAACAGCACGGTCTCGTCGTCGAGTTGGGCCTGGAGGAACATGGGGTTCGCCGGAGCTGGGGTGCCATGCGCCCGTCGTGCGGACCCGGATGTGGCGGGGCGGGTCGCGCGCCGGGGCGGCCGCAGCCTACCAGCGGGACGTGCTACCTTGCCGCCATGTCGTCTTCAGATTCGCCCTGGTGGGCTGAGCGGTACAGTCGCCTGCTGGCAGTCGACCGCGCCTTTGGCGGGGAGATCGACGGGCTGGCCGAGGAGCAGGCCGACTTCATCGAGCGCCTGGCCGCCCTGCGCCCCGGAGAGCGCATCCTCGACCTGGGCTGCGGTGCGGGACGCCACAGCATCCTGCTGGCGGAGCGCGGGTACCGGGTCGTCGGCCTGGACCTGTCCGCCGACCTGCTCGCCGAGGCGCGCGCCGCCTGGGCGCGGCGGCACCCCGACCAGCCGGGTCCGACCTGGGTGCAGGCCGACATGCGGCGACCAGACCTCGACGGGGCCCACGAAGCCTGCATCGCCATGGACCACAGCCTCGGGATGTTCGACGACGACGCCGACCACCTCGAGGTCCTGGTCGCGGTCGGCGACCGGCTGTCCGGCGGCGGTCCGCTCATCCTCGAGCTGATGAACCCGTACTTCTGGGCGCACCACGCCGAGACCCGCCACTACCCCCCCGGCGCGCTGGCCGCCGACGCCCACATCGTGCGCAGCTATCGCTTCGACGCCGACCGGGGACGCATCGAGGACCACGTCACCGTCTTCCGAACCGAGGGACCGCCGGAGGTGATGCCGGTCCAGTCGCTGCGGGCCTGGACTCCCCCCGAGATCCGCGCGTTGCTGTCGGCGGCCGGGTTTCAGGATGTCGAGGTCTACGGCAGCGACGGGTGGCGCGCGCCGACCGAGCCGCGTCCCCTCGACCCGGTGCACAGCGCCTGGATGTGGGTCCGTGCCCGGAGCACCGGCTGACTGCAGGGCCGCGACCTGCCGTGCGCTGGTCGCCGACGGACCACTGCACCCGGCACAGCGGGCCAGCGTGCCCGACCTCGCGGCCAAGAGGGCCGCCGGCCTCAGCTCTTGCGGTTGCCGGGCACCGGGCGGTTGAGGCGAGCCATTACGACCTCAGCGTCTTCGGCCGGTACCCCGGGACGCTCGTAGGGCTTCAGCTCCTCCGGGGCGGGCGCCGAGTATTCCCCCGAGAAGCGATCCACGACCCTGCGGATCCGGCGGTGGATGCGATCGCGAAGTCCCAAGGGACCCTCCAGGATGGCGCACCGATGAGTCTAACCCCGGCATCGACGGCCTGCCGCGGCGGACCCTCGCGCCCGCCGCCCTGTCGCCTGCACTATGCTTGCGGTCTCCCCCCTGTCGTCGTCGCCGAGACACTGGCGGTGGCCCACCGGGATCGGTGATGGACGCGGAACTCACGCTGGGACACATCGTCGGCTTCCTCCTGGAGACTCCGATCTTCTCGGATCTCGAGCCTGCGGGGCTCGCCGACATCGTCGGGATCATGCAGGTCCAGCGGCTGCGCCCCGGCCAGGTGATCTTCCGGCAGGGCGACGCCGGCGACGCCTGGTACGTGATCTACGACGGCGCCGTCGACGTGCTCCACGACGGCATATCGGGGCGGGTGCGGCCGGTGGCGCGGCTGGTCGCCAGGGCCTGTTTCGGCGAGATGGCCGTGCTCGATGGCTCCACCCGCTCGGCCACGGTGCGGTCGAGCCGGGACACCGTGTTGTTCCGGTTCCCGCGAGGACCGTTCCAGGAACTGCTCGACGAGGGCAACCTGGCCGCCTACCAGCTCGTCCTGGGGATGGCCCGGGTGCTGTCGGAGCGGCAGCGGCGCCTCACCGCCGAGATCCATGGCCTCCTGGACGATGCCGAACGCCAGGTCGACGAAGGCGAGGCGCGGATGCGCGAGCTGGTGGACCGTTACCGGG
>RFKJ01000678.1 GCA_003694325.1 Deltaproteobacteria bacterium | reverse complement strand
CGGTCGGCGGCTTCCTGCGCCCGGGCACGGATGCGGGCCAGGTCTCCGGTGACGAGGCGGCCGTCGGTGACGACGACCCGACCGTCGACGACGACGTGCTGCACGGCGCCGTCCCGGCGCACCACGAGGTCGCCGAGGGCCCCCTCGGCCAGCGGCCGGTGGTGGGCGGCGAAGAACGGGGCCACCAGCCCGTGGCCGGCGACGCGCCGGGCCCGGGCCAGGTCGGGGTCCAGGCCCAGGCGGACGGCCGCGGCTTCTTCGGCCGGCATGTCGGCGGGCCAGCCGTCCGTGCCCAGCGCCACCCGGGTGCTGGCGTCGAGGGCGGTCGCGAAGCCGACCCGGTTGCCCTCGTTGCTCCGGGGATTGTGGATGAACCAGCAACCGGCCCGGTCGGCGGCCCGAACCTGGGCTCGGTCGAGATGGACGCCGTGGGCGAGGAGGCTGCCGCGGGGGGTGCAGCCGAACGCTGTCAGGCGCTCCAGTGGCCCGGGGTGGCCGCGCCGGCGGGCGTCGTCGATGTCCGCCCGGTCCTCGGCGAGGTGGACGTGGATCGGCACCCGGTGGTGGGCGGCCAGGTCGGCGGCGGCGCGCAGGGTGCCGTCGGAGACGGTGAAGCTGGCGTGCAGGCCGACGAGGCCGCGGATGCGGTCGTGCCGCGGACCGGACAGGAAGCGGTCGCACTCGGCCAGGCCGGCCCGCCCCTCGTCCTCGCCGCCGTTGCGGTCGGTGGCCCCGTAGCAGAGCAGGCCCCGGGCCCCCAGCGCCTCCATCGCGTCGGCCAGCACGTCCAGGGAGCCGGCGATGCAGCGCGGCGACTCGTGGTGGTCGACCAGGGTCGTGGTGCCCCGCAGCAGCGCCTCGGCGACGTAGAGCCGGGCCGCCGCGGCGAGGATGTCGGCGGTCAGCGCCCGGTCCAGCCGCCACCACACTTGCTCCAGGATCTGCAGGAAGTTCTCCGGCGGCGGGTCGGCGGGGGGCATCCCCAGCGGGACCAGCCCGCTGTAGAGGTGGGTGTGGGCGTCGACCTCGCCCATGGCGATCTCGCCGTCCTTGCAGGGCAGGTGCGCCGCCCCGGGCGGCGCGGCCGCCTGGATGCGACCGCCGGCGATGGCGACCACCCGGCCGTGGCGGTCGGGCCCGACGACGAGACTGCCCATGGGCGGTCCTCCTCAGTGCCAGCGAGCGGGATCGCCCTTGCTGCGGATCCGCCCGACGCTGATGGCCCGGCCGGCCGGCGAGTCCTTCATGGGCAGGGTGGTGCGGCGGATCCCGTCGAACCGGAACAGCGCCCCGGCCACGGCCCCGGCGGTGGGCACCAGGCCGATCTCGCCCACGCCCTTGGCGCCGAAGGGTCCTTCGGGCTCCGGCTCCTCGACCAGGATGACCTCGACGGTGGGCATGTCCCGGGCCCGCAGGACGCCGATCTCCCGCAGCTTGAAGGTCACCGGCATTCCGTCCTCGCAGGGCAACTCCTCGCTGAGGGCGAAGCCCAGCCCCATGTGCACCGCCCCCTCGACCTGGCCGGCGGCGAGGTCGGGGTTGACCGCCCGGCCGACGTCGTGGGCGGCGACGAAGTGGTCGACCCGACCCTGGTCGTCGAGGACGCAGACCTGGGTGGCGTAGCCGAAGGCGGTGTGGGTCTTGGGGTGCTCGACGTCGGTGCCCGGCGGGGTGGTGTCGTCGATGAGGACGTCGCCTTCGTACACCCGGCCGACGAGGTCGGCGAGGGTCTGCCCGGTGTCGAGGTCGGCCCGCAGCTTGCGGGCCGCTTCCACGGTGGCCCGGCCGCTGAACAGGGTGGCCCGCGACCCGGTGGTCTGGCCGCAGGCCAGCGAGAAGGTCGAGTCGACCTTGGGGGCGAAGACCGAGGCCGGCAGCCCGGTCACCTCGACGGCGAACTGCACCAGGACGGTGAGCAGCCCCTGGCCCATCTCGGTGTAGCCGTTGTACAGCGAGACGCGGTCGGGGCCGTCCACCACCAGCCGGCACTTGCCCCACTCCCGGGCACCGTTGCCGATGCCGGTGTTCTTGATGCCGCAGGCGATGCCGACGGCCCGGCCGGCGTCGAGGGCTTCGTAGTAGCGATCCTTGACGGCCAGCAGGGTCTTCTTGATGCCCACCGACTTGTCGAGCACCTGGCCGGTGCTGAACAGGTCGCCCACCTCGACGGCGTTGCGCCAGCGCATCTCCCAGCCGTCGATGCCGACCTTGTCGGCCAGCATGTCCATGCAGGACTCGATGGCGAAGGCCGACTGGTTGGCGCCGAAGCCGCGCATGGCGCCGCAGGGCGGGTTGTTGGTCATCACGGCCACCGCCCGCACGTCGCAGGTGGGGGTGCGGTAGGGCCCGCAGGCGTGCCCGGCCGCGCGCTCGAGCACCTTGGCGCCGACGCTGGCGTAGGCGCCGGTGTCGCCGACCATGTCGGCCTTGATCGCGGTGAGCCGGCCCTGTTCGTCGCAACCGACGGTGTACTCCATCCGGATGGGGTGGCGCTTGGGGTGCAGGCGGATGGACTGCTCGCGGGTCAGGGTGATCCGCACCGGGCGACCGGTGACCTGCGCCAGCAGGGCGGTCTGGGCCTGGACCGACATGTCCTCCTTGCCGCCGAAGGCGCCCCCGTTGGGCACCAGCTCGACGTGGATCCGCGTCTCGTCGACGCCGAGGAAGGCGGCCACCTGGCGGCGGTCGTCGAAGATGCCCTGGCCCTGGGTGTACAGGTGCAGCCGGCCGTCGGGGAGGGGCACGGCCAGGGCGCTCTCGGGCTCCAGGTACAGGTGCTCGATGCGCTGGGTCTGGAAGGTGCCCGAGACGACGTGGGCGCTGGCCGCCAGGGCGGCCTCGACGTCGCCCCGGGTGAACCGGGTCCGGGAGAGCACGTTGTCGTGTACGGGGTTGACCCGGGGCGCGCCGTCGGCCATGGCGTCGTCGGGGGTCAGCACCGGCGGCAGGGGCTCGATGTCGACCTCGACGAGGGCGGCGGCCCGGCGGGCGGTGTGGACGTCGTCGGCGGCCACCGCGGCGAGCACGTCGCCGACGCAGCGGACCTCCTCGCCGGCGGCGACGAAGCCCGGCCAGTCGTGGTCGATGAGCCCGTACCAGCGCTGTCCCGGCACGTCGGCGGCGGTGACCACGGCGTGGACGCCGGGCAGCGCCCGGGCCCGCGACGTGTCGATGGACCGGACCCGGCCGCGGGCGACGGGGGACAGGGTCAGCGCCCCGTGGAGCATGCCGGGGACGGCCAGGTCGTCGACGTAGGGGCGCTCGCCCAGCGCCATGCGGGCGGCGTCGATCCGGGCCAGGCGGTCACCGACGCCGCCGTTCGTGCGCGGCCGGGGTCGGGTCCCCTCGCGCCGACACTTCGCGTAGAGCTGCACCGCGTCGATGATCTTGACGTACCCGGTGCAGCGGCAGAGGTGGACGTCCAGGCTGCGGGCGATCTCCTCCCGGCTGGGGTCCGGGTTCCGGTCGACCAGGGTGAAGGCCCGCAGGGCGATGCCCGGGATGCAGAAGCCGCACTGCAATCCGGCGGCGGCGGTGAAGCTGTCGGCGATGAGTTCCCGGTCGTCGTCGGGGACGCCCTCGAGGGTGACGATCTCCTTGCCGGCGGCCTTCCGGGCGGGGATGGCGCAGGTCACCTTGGGCTTGCCGTCGATCAGGGCGAGGCAGCAGCCGCACTGGCCCTGGGGCTGGCAGCCGTTCTTGGTCGAGGTGATGCCGCACTGCTGCCGCAGCACGTCGAGGAGGCTTTCGTCGTCGCGGGCGTCGACGCTGCGCGCCGCGCCGTTGAGCGTGAACTGGATGCTGGCCACGGTGGGGCTCCGGGCAGAGGGACGGGCGGATTCCCTGTAGCCGCGCGCGGCGGTCGCTACCACGGGG
>RFKJ01000677.1 GCA_003694325.1 Deltaproteobacteria bacterium | reverse complement strand
CCCCCACCGGACGGCGGGACCGCGCCCCCGGGACCCGGACGGCGTTCAACCACCGCCCACGGCGATGATGATCTCCACCCGCTCCCCCGCCCGGAGCACCCGCGATGGGTGCGCACTCCGCGGCACCACGTCCTGGTCGACCGCGACCGCCACCCCATCCCGCGACAGCCCCAGCGACGCCAGCAGGCCGCCCACCGAGGTCCCGGCCGGCACCTGCCGCGGCTCCCCGTTGACCTCGATGTCGATGACCCCTTCGGCCCTGTCCGCCATGTCGCCTCCCGGTCAGGCTGACGCGCCACTGCTCCGCCCCCAGTGCTAGCATGGCCGGGGCTCCCCCGGAGGCAGGAATGACTCGGGCTCGCTGGTTCGTCCGCGGCGACATCGACGGCTTCTTCGGCCTCGCGGTCGACAACCTCGTCCAGCTCCTGGTGATCGACGCGCTCTGCCGCTACGTGCTCGGTTTCGAGGCGGGGCTGCTCTACGGGCAGGTCCTCCCTGCGGCGGCCATCTCCATCCTCGCCGGCAACCTGTTCTACTCCTGGCAGGCCATGCGCCTGGCCCGGCAGACGGGCCGCGACGACGTGTGCGCGCTGCCCTACGGCATCAACACCCCCAGCGTCTTCGCCTACGTCTTCCTCGTCATGCTGCCGGTCAAGCTGGCCACCGGCGACCCGCGCGCCGCCTGGCACGCCGGCCTGGTGGCGGCCTTCGGCAGCGGCGTCATCGAGTTCTCCGGCTCCTTCGTCGCCGACCGGATCCGGCGCCACGTTCCCCGGGCCGCCCTGCTGTCCACCCTCGCCGGCATCGCCCTGACCTTCATCAGCCTGGGCTTCCTGTTCCGGACCTTCGCCCACCCCCTGGTCGGCATCGCCACCCTCGTCGTCGTCAGCCTGGTCTACTTCGGCCGCCTCCGGTTCCGGGGCGGGATCCCCGGCGGCCTGGTGGCGGTCCTGGTGGGCATGGCCATCGCTTGGATCCAGGGCATCGCCCCGGTGGGCGACACCCCCCCAACCGCGGGGCTGTTCGTCCCCCTGCCGGTGGTCGGCGACCTGCTCTCCGCGTTGACCGGCCCCTACGCCCTGGCCTACCTGTCGGTCATCGTCCCCATGGGGCTGTTCAACCTCATCGGGTCCCTGCAGAACCTCGAGAGCGCCGCAGCGGCCGGGGACGACTTTCCCACCCGCCCCTCGCTGGCCGCCAACGGGGTGGGGACCCTGGTGGGCGCCCTGTTCGGCAGCGCCTTCCCGACGACCATCTACATCGGGCACCCCGGCTGGAAGGCTCTCGGGGCCCGCATCGGCTACTCGTGGCTCGACGGCGCGTTCATGACGCTCGTCTGCTTCACCGGCACGCTGGGCTGGATCGCCTGGGCCGTCCCCATCGAAGCCGGCATGGCCATCGTGCTGTGGATCGGCATCGTCATCACCGCCCAGGCCTTCCAGGCCACCCCCCGGGCCCATGCCCCGGCCGTGGTCATCGGGTTGCTGCCCGGCGTGGCGGCCTGGGGCGCGATGATGATCAAGGCCGGGGTCCGCGCCGCGACCGAGGTCGCCGGGGCCGCCCCGTTGTTCGGCGAGGCGCTCGGCGAGGCGCTGACCCGGGCCGATGTCTACGCCGCGGGTGCGTTCAGCCTGGAACAGGGCTTCATCCTGACGGCGATGATCCTCGCCGCCGCCACCGTGGAGATCATCGAGGGGCGGTTCCGGACGGCGGCGGGCTGGTTCTTCGCCGCCGCGGCGCTGACCTCGGTGGGCCTGATGCACGGGTGGGCCTGGGGCGTCGCCGACACCACCCTGGCGGTGGGCTGGGGCACCGCCACCGAGACGGCCCTGGCCTACCTCGTGGGCGCGCTCCTCTGCCTGCTGGCGCCCATCGTCGGCACCCGGAGCACGGAAGGGGGGCACTGAGCCCGCCGTCACCCCGGGTCCTCCACCCGGATGCCGATGGGGCCGATTAGCATGAAGCGAGGCCGCCACCCTCGGGCGGCTCGACGATGGAGACGCCATGACCCTCACGCTGGCCCTGCTGGCGCTCGCCTGCACCCCCGACGACACGGTCACCCCTCCCCACATGCCCCGGCTGGTGGACGTCAACTACGCGGCCGACGGCTACATCGACCTGCTCACCCGGACCGAGGTGCTGGCCGACGCGGTCGACGAATCACCCGGCGGCAGCCCCATCAACTGGGACGACGCCACCGCCTTCTTCATGATGGACGTCAACACCCGGGACATGCAGGCCCTCGACGACGCCATCGATCACGCCGACCCCGATTACGCCAACGTCATCGCCGGGATGGAGGCGCTGCTCAGCGTCGACACCTCCTACGCCGAGAGCCTGGGCCCCATGAGCAACACCATGGCCAGCCTGTCCAACCTCACCCTCAAGCAGTGGGAGGACTGGTTCTGGTCCGGCAGCCGGTCGGTCACCAACGACGAGGGCGTCACCGTCACCGCCGAGTTCAACGTGGCCTGGGTGGGCACGGGCTGGCTGGTCGAGCTGCTGCAGTCGACGGAGGACGGGCGGTACAACGACACCACCTGGTTCTCCGGCTACTACGACGCCGACGGCGCGCTGGGCTGGTGGGACTTCTACCGGTCGGGCGGAGTCCTGGCGGTGATGGAGTACGAAGGCGACATCGGCGATGGGTACGCCGAGGTCTACTGGCCGACCACCGACCGCGCCGGTGACCGGATGACCTGGGAGTGGGACGCCCCCGGGGTGGGCCGGGTGGACTTCGAGGACGAGCAGCCGCCCCCCAACCCACCCGACCAGACCCTGGTGATCATCGACAGCGACGGATCCGGCGAAGCCACGATCCCCGACGACTTCGACGACACGGTCCACGTCTGCTGGGACAGCGACCTGCGGAACGCGAGCTGCCCCTCGGACAAGAAGCCCTGACCGCCCCCCGGGACCGGGCGACCCGGGGAGGGCCCCATCCCTCCACTGCAACACCTGCCCCCGGGAGTCAGCCGCGCGCCGACACCACCAGCGCCCCGGCCTCCCGGTAGGCGAGGTAGGCGGCGTAGTCGGGCCAGTAGCGGGAGGGCGTGAACTCCTCCCGTGACCGCACCGGGCTGCGGTCCCGCACCTGCCGCGCGCGGACCTCCCGCCAGCCCGCTGCCTGGGCCATCTCCACGAGTTCCCGGGTGCCGAGCACGTGGACATCGATGTCGAGGGCGTCGACCCACAGGAGGCTGCCGGGGTTCTCGCGGTACAGCTCGATGACGACCGCGAGGCGGGCGCCGTCGGAGGCCACCCGACGCCACTCCCGCAGGGCGGCCGCCGGGTCCGGGTAGTAGTAGAGGCTCTCGACGCTGAGCACGTGGCTGAACTCACCGTCGTCGAACGGCAGCCGGTCGCCGGGCGCCACGACGAAGCGGAACCGGGGATCTCCCCGGGTGGCCGCCCGAGCGCGGGCGATCATCTCCGGCGAGATGTCGACCCCGGTGCCGATGGGCCCGCTGGGGGGCCCTCCCTCCGGAACGCCGGCCACGCGGTCCACCAGCATCCGCACGGCCCAGCCGTTTCCACACCCGACGTCGAGGATCCGGTCGCCGGGGCCGAGGTCCCAGTCGGCCACTGCCTGCTCGGTCACGTCGCGGTGGCCGCGAGCCATGGACTCGTCCCGGCCTGCGGCCGCCCAGCGGTCGAACTCCTCCGCCGCCGCCTTCTCCATTTCGCGCATCCGAATCCCTCCACCGCCTTCCGGGCGGCGTACCCCGGGCCCGACGCCGCGGCGTGGTCCCCCAACCTGGCGCGGTGGTCCGTCTAGAATGGGATGTCGTCATCCT
>RFKJ01000676.1 GCA_003694325.1 Deltaproteobacteria bacterium | reverse complement strand
TTCATCGAGCAGCTCCAGGCCAAGGAACTCCCCTTCGGGGGCTTCCTGGTCAACCGGGTCATCGAGCCGCCCCGTGCCGACCTCGACCCCGTGGCGCTACCCTCCCACGGCCCCTTGCCCCCCGACCGCTGGCGGGCGGTCCTCGCCACCCTGTTCCAGGCCGCCGAGCTGCGTCGCCGCCAGGCGGCCGACCACGCCGCGGCCATCCGTGCCCTCCGCGAGGCCGGCCCCCCCGACGCGCCCTGCTGGTCCATCCCCGACCAGGCGCGGGACCTGCACGACCTGCGCGGCCTGGCCTCCCTCGGGCCCTACCTCCCCGACGTCGGCGTCGTGTAGACGCCCCGGCGCCCCCCCGGCCGGGGATCAGCCGCCGGTGTCCTCGAGCTGCTGGGTGCCGCTGTTGGCCACCTCGTAGGTGATGGTGATGGTCGATCCCCGCGGCGGCACCCCGTCACCGTGGAAGTACACCATCCAGTACTCCGGGTCGTAGGTCCAGCCGTTGGTCTCATCCTCGGGCACCAGCGAGTCGCCGACGGCCACCTCGATGGTCCCCTCCACCGCGGCGTGGCTGAGCTGGAAGCTGGTCCGGACCCCGGACACCTCCAGGCTGAGGTCGGACATGATCCGGCTGAAGTCCGCCTCGCAGATGCTGCCCTGCAGGCCGCCGAAGGCCTCGGCCATGGCCAGGTAGCGGAAGCCCGGCTTGCTCCCATCGCAGCCCTCGTCGATCTCGGGACCGACGATGGCGCTGACGACCACCCGCTCATCCTGAAGCTGCAGGTGCCGGTACTCGTCGATGAGCACCTTGACGTCGACGAGGAGGTCGCTGTGATCGTAGCAGGCGGTGACCTCGTCCTCGTAGCCGGCCAGCGCCCCGCGGTCGGTGCAGTCGTTCTCGTCGGAGACGTAGATGATCGACAGGGTCGCGCCCGGCCGCCGGAACCCGGCGTTGTAGCTGCTGACCAGCGGCTCGCTCAGCGCGGTCAGGGCGGCGTCGATGCCCTTCTCCTGGGGCGAACCCTCGATGCCGATCTGGATGCGTTCCTGGAACAGCTCGACGTAGTCGTCTTCGGGGGTCAGGAACAGCGGATCGCCCTGCAGCTTGCCGTTCTGGTCGGGGTGATCGAGGTCCGTGGTGATGACGCCGATGTGGAAGTCGGCGTTGGACTCCTCGATGTGGGTGATGAAGGACTCGAATTTCTCGGCGATCTCCTCCTGCTCGTCGGCCATCGAGTTGCTGTTGTCCACCACCCACAGGATGTCGACCTCGTTGGTCGGCTCCTGGAGGAACACGTCGCTGTGGATCACCCGGCTGATGTTCTGCTCCGGCTTGCAGGCGCTCGCCAACAGCAGCACCGGGATCAGCTTCGTCGTCGTCCGCATCCATTCCTCCGCGGTGGCTCACCCCGACCAGGGTAGCCGCCCCTTCATTGCAGTCTCAACACCAACCCCCGCTTCGGCCAGCACCCTGACGGAACATGACCGAGGGTTGCGTCGTTCGGACGCAGCACGCCGACGCCGGCGCCCCGAAAGGAGCTTGCTCGTGGACCCCTCGCCCCCCACCGGCCGCCGCGGGCGGCGGCGACCCTCGCCGCGATGGCGCCGGGGTCTACGGCAGGAACACCGCCTCCGAGATGCACAGGTCGTTGAATTCCTTGCCCCGGCGAACCGTGTCGAAGGTGATGCGCACCGAGCTGGTGGTGTGGGGCGTGAAGCTGATCGTCTGCTTCATCATGCTCGGCTTGATGGCGATCGACTCGGTGCTGCCATCGGAGAAGGTCAGCGTGGCGGCGGTGGCGCTGTTGGCCTTCATGAAGCTGCTGAAGCTGAAGGCGTTGCCGTTGTAGATCACCAGCTTCGACACCCGGGTGGGAGCGCCGAAGTCCTCCTGCACCCACTGGCCGGTGCCATCCCCTTCCTTGTCCCCCTCGCACCACATGCTGTCGAGGATGCCGTCGGCGAGGTTTTCGGCCTCGTAGTCCCCGTCGCCGTCCTCAGGGTAGGTCGAGCTGGCCTGGAAGCCGGTCGGGACGACGAACTCCGGCGGCTGGTCGTCGAGCACCTGGATCTCGCTGATCGCCGTGTCGTTGAAGGTGTTGCCCTTGTGGATCCCCTTGATCCGCAACTTCAGGCGGTCGGTGGTCACCGCCTTCGGGAAGCGGATGTCCTCCGGCTTCATCTCGTCGGTCAGCTCGAAGCTGAATTCCTGGCCGTCGGCGGTCTCCACCTCGAGGTTCTTGACCCGGTTGTTGCGCTGCCACATGTCCCAGGTCAGCCAGTAGCCGTTCCAGATCCGCAGCCCGGTGAGGGTGTGGGGCCCCCCGAGGTCCAGCTCGACCCAGGCCCCGAGCCCGCTGCCGTCGTCCCCTTCGAACCAGGCGGTGGCGACCTTGCGGTCGTAGAGGTTCCGGGCTTCGTAGGAGGTGCCCTCCTGCGGCGGGTAGGTCGAGCTGGCGGTGGCACCGGCGATCTGGACCGGCCGAGCCATGGCCAGCCCGGGGACGATGAGCAGGGAGGCGGCGAGACCGACGCGAGCGGCGTTCATGGGCGGAACTCGGGGATGGTGGGAGAGGGGGAGGGTCGCCGGGCATGTAGCCGATCTCCCGGCGGGATCTGCAAGCGGTTCGCAAAGGGCGCGGGGTCGACGAACCGGGACCGCGGGGCCGGCGGTCGAAGGACACGCCGGAGAGCGGCGGGCTTCCCGGCCCGACGGCCGGTCGCGACGCGGGCGTCCGTGGTCTCCACGCCGGTCGCGCTCCCCCCGGGGCTCAGAACGTGCTGGTCCAGGCCAGCCGCGCCCCTTCGAAGCCCGGCAGCGAGCGGCACTGTCCGCCCGAACACCGGATGCCCGCCTTGTACGCCCCCAAGAAGGCCCGCAGCGAGGCGTTGGGTCCCGGCTTCCAGGTGACCTCGGCGGCGCCGTAGAGATCCTCGCCGAGGTTGCCCTGGCTGGTGACCAGCGGGTTGTCGGACCAGTCCTGGTAGATGGCGAACAGCCAGTGTTCGCCGTGGCCCCAGACCAGGCCGTTCTCCATCTCCATGAAGTCGGACTGCTGCTGGACGTTGTCTCCCCAGGAGAACTGCTTGATCGAGACCGCCAGCTCGACGTGGTCCCGGCTCCCCAGGGGAACCGAGAGATCGCCGTCGAGGTGCAGCAGCCGATCCATGCCCTCGGCGCGGTCGTCCCGGACGTCGACGCGGGCGCCGAGGTTGAGCTGCGAGGTGATCCCCGACCCGGCCACGGTCATCCCGGCGACCAGGTGGCCGATGGACTCGGGCGAGCGGTTGAAGTGCAGCCCCGAGGTGTCGAGATCCCGCAGGCCGAGCACCGACAGGTAGGGGATGAACAGCCCGTCGTCGAGGGAATAGTCGACCCGGACCCGCCCCCCGTGGATGTCGTTGCTGTTCACCGCCGCGGTGGAGTCCTCGGTGATGACCCGCTCGTACTCCAGGGTCGGGACCGCCGCGACCTCCCAGTTGTCGGCGGCGACGAAGCTGTTGATGCGCTCGGTGTCGCGGGTCGACTTGGCCTCCACCAGCACGACCGCCCGCCCGGGGTAGGCGCTCGCCGAGGCATAGGCGGCATAGCCGTACCGGGTCTGGAAGCTGCCATCGTCCACCTCCCCCACCATGTCCGGGCTGAGGTAGGCGAACAGGTCTCCCTCCACCGAGACGTCGACGCCCCCAAGGCCCCAGGCATCGGCGGAGGCGCCGACGACGGCGGCGTCCAGCGGCTCGGCGTACCGCAGGAAGGGGTCGAGGTCGGCGGCTTCGTCGCGCCCGAACCGGTAGACGACGCCATGGGTCCCCAGGTCGACCGGGCCGAGGCCGTGGCGCTCCACCCGCAGGCCGGAGACCATGTGGGACACGTCCCGGGAGATGGAGAGGTTGGGCTGGTCCTGGCTGATCTGCTGCCGGTTGCTCAGCCCGCTGACCAGGGTGAGCAGCGTGTCCCGGCGACCCAAGACCAGCCGCGCCCCCCGGATGGAGGTGTCGATATCGATGTCGGTGTTCTTCTTGATGTTCAAGGCGATGCCGCGCCCGAAGCTGGCGTAGGTGTCCCCCAGGGCCAGCTCGCCGAAGCGTCCCCGGTACTGCAGACCGAGCTTCTCGAACTCGACGAGGGCGTCGGGCCACGGCGACAGCACCGTGGGGTCGTAGAGCTGCCAGGAGTGGTAGAGCACGCCGTCCAGGCGGTAGCGGTTGCTGAACAGCGCGACCTCGTCGAGCTGGAGGTTCAGGCTGAGGCCATCGCCGTTGTCCCACCGCTGGCTGAGCATGGCGTTGAGCCGGTTGACCTGCTCGACGTAGTCGTGGATCCGGCGATCCTCGAAGCCCTCCAGCCTCTCGTCGACGAAGTAGTAGCGCAGCTCGGCATCGTCGGTGAGCTGCACGGTGGCGCCGGCCAGCGGACCGGTGCCGACCAGTTCCCAGGCCGCCGCCGGCCGCGACCACGGCAGCAGGGCCAGCGCGGCGGCCCACCACGTTGTTCGAAGGAGACCCACTCAGTCGCCCGGGGTGGCTGGCTGGGAGAGCAGCGCCTCCACCTCGGCGCGGAGGGTGCTCTCGTCGCCGGGATTGTAGCCCTGGTGGACCTGGGCGATGCGGCCATCGCGGTCGATGAGCACCGTGAAGGGCAGGGTCTTCGTCGGGTTGTACTGGTTGACCACCGAGGTGTCCTGGTCGTGGACCACCGGGAAGCTGAGGCGCTTGCTCATGATCACCGGCTTGATCTGGCTCTTGTCGCGCGCGTCGTCGATGGACACCGACACGACGACCAGGCCCTGGTCGCCGAGGTCGCTGTAGATGTCCTGCAGGTGGGGCATCTCCAGCTTGCAGGGGCCGCACCAGGTCGCCCAGAAGTTGAGCAGCACCACCTTGCCCCGCAGCTCGCCGAGGTCGACGACGTCGTAGCCGGTGGCCCGGGGGTTGAGGTTCTTGAGGGTGAACCCGGGGGCGACATCCCCCGCGGCCCGGGCCGAGGCGGGCGCCATCGCCAGGCCCGCCGCCAGGAGGCCCGCGCCGACCGCAGCCGGCGCGGTGGTGGGGGAGCCGAGGCCCAGGACGAGGAGGGTGGAGAGGGAGGAGAGCAGGCGCGGCATGGGGGCTCCAGCGATGGGTGGACGGCCATGATGCCCCGCAGACGACCACGTCGCAGCCCGTCTTCGACCGCTGCGACCCGCGAGACACCGTCGGGCGCGGGCAGGATAGCTGCTGGGGGCGCGCCACGCGCGCAGGAGGGCCGCGCAAGGCTCCGGCCGCCGGACCGACGGCGGACCGCACGCGCAGGACGGCCGGTTGCGGCTTAGGCTGTCGGCCCACCCCCGATCCCGCGAGGCATCGTCGTGAAGTCCTCTCCCGACGCTCCCAGCCCTGCCCCGGTGGACGACGACAGGCGCCGGAAACGCATCCTGGTGGTCGACGACGAGTTGTCGATCCGCCGGGTGCTGACGGCCATGCTGACCCGTGAAGGGTACCGGTGCGATGCCGCCGCCTCGGGTCCCGAGGCCGTGCGCCGGCTGGAGGAGGAGACCTACGAGCTGGTCGTGACCGACATGCGCATGCCGGGCATGGACGGGCTGGAGCTGCTGGCCTGGTGCTCCAAGAACATGCCGGGCATGCCGGTCATCATCATCACGGCCCACGGCACCGTGGACAGCGCCGTGGAGGCCCTCAAGCTCGGGGCCTTCGACTACATCACCAAGCCGTTCGAACAGGACGAGCTGCACATGGTGATCGCCAAGGCCCTGGCCCGCGAGGAGGCCAGCCACCGGGCGCTGCACGAAGACGAAGCCGGCCGCTTCGCCATCATCGGCCGCACCCCCAGCATGAAGCAGGTCTACACCCTCATCGAGAAGGTGGCCGACTCGCCGACGACCGTGCTGATCTCCGGCGAGAGCGGGACCGGCAAGGAGCTGGTGGCCCGGGCCCTGCACGACAGCTCCCGGCGGCGGGACGCTCCCTTCGTGCAGGTCAACTGCGGCGCCATCCCCGACAACCTGTTCGAGAGCGAGCTGTTCGGCTACGAGCGCGGCGCGTTCACCGGCGCCGTCAGCAGCAAGCCCGGTCGCTTCGAGCTGGCCGACGGCGGGACCATCTTCCTGGATGAAGTCGGCGAGCTGCCCCTGGACCTGCAGGTCAAGCTGCTCCGGGTCCTCCAGGACGGAACCTTCGAGCGGGTCGGGGGGCTCCGCTCGCTGCACGCCGACGTCCGGGTGGTGGCCGCCACCAACCGGGACCTGCTCGCCGAGGTCCGCAACGGCCGGTTCCGCGAGGACCTGTTCTACCGCCTCAACGTCATCCCCATCCGCCTGCCGCCGCTGCGTGACCGGACCGAGGACATCCCGCTGCTGGTCGAGCACTTCCTGCGCAAGTTCAATGACCGGCTCGGCAAGCAGGTGCGCGGCGTCACCCCCGAGGCGATGGCCGCCCTGATGGCCCATCGCTGGCCCGGCAACATCCGCGAGCTGGAGAACCTCATGGAGCGGTCGGTGCTCCTCGCCGACGGCGACATGCTGGGGCCCCAGGACCTGCCCGGGCTCGGCACGGAGCTGTTCGACGACGCGGTCGGGGCCGAAGGCGACATCGAGGAGCTGGGGTTGAAGGACTACGTCCGGGTCTACACCGCGCGACTCGAGCGGGCCCGGATCCAGCGTGCCCTCGAACAGGAGGGCGGCAACGTCACCCGGGCCAGCCGGCGCCTCGGGATCAGCCGGAAGAGCCTGCAGACGAAGATGAAGGAGTACGGCCTGCGCGATCCCCCCGATCCCCCTGCAACCGGTGATGCTTGACCCTGCCGTCCGACGGCCCATAGGCTGCCCACGGCCGACCCTCCCCGCCCCTGGACACCATGCTCGTGCCCGCCCCGCTCCTGGCCAGCCTCCTGCTGTGCGTCCCCGGCGCCCGCGCGGCCGAGGCCACCGAGCTGCCGGACCCGCTGCGCGGCGTCGCCGCCCTCGCCTACGACGCCCACGGGGAGGAGCTTCGCCTGCTCCAGGGCGACACCGTCGTGGGGCGCGGCCACCTGCGCGGCACGACCTCACCCTGGAGCTCGGCTACAGCCCGGCCCGGGCCGTGGCGCTGGGGCTGGAGCTGCCCGTGGTCCTCGATGAACGCCTGGCGTGGTCCGAAGCCCACGAGATGGTCTTCGACCCGACGCTGGACAACGGCAGCATGCTGGGCACCCCGTCCATCGAGCCCCCGCCCGTGGTCCACGGCGGGGGCCTGGCCGGGCCGTTGCTGCTGGTCCGGGTGGCGCCCTTCCACAGCCGCCTGCTTCCCGACCGGGGGATCCGCACGTCGTGGGTGCTGGAGGCCGGCTACCGGTTCCAGGACCGGTCCAACTTCCACCGGGTGACCGACGACGGCCGCCGAGGCGGCGGCCCTGGGGCCGACGCCCTGCACCTGCGCAGCGCCTGGTCCACCCACCGGCGCAGCAACCACCCCTACCTCGACCTCAGCTTCGACCGGGCGTTCAGCGTGCCGGTGCCGCTGCGGGACGCGGATGGCACCATCCTCACCGCGGGCGCGCCGGTGCACCCGGCCAACCGACTCGACGCCCGCGTCGGCACCGAGTTCTTCCCGGTGCAGCGCCATGACCTGGCGCTGGCCGTCGACCTGTCGGCCCGCGCCGGCTACCGGTCGTGGCAGGACATCCCCAGCGGCCTGTACCTGCCCGACGTGCTGGCGACCTCCCGCTCCGTGCTGGTGACCCAGGGCGATGCCCTGTCGCTGACCGGGGGCCTGGGGCTCCTCGTCTCCTCGCCCGACCGGATCGACGTCCGGCTGCACGGCGAGGTGGGCGCCGAGACGCCCTACCAGGTCGAGCACCCCTACGACATCTACACCGCACCCGGGTCGGTGGTGTGGCGTGCCGGCCTGACCGTGCGGGCCTGGTTGAACGACGACCTGCTCGGCCTGTCGGCGCGCTCCGCCGACGCG
>RFKJ01000675.1 GCA_003694325.1 Deltaproteobacteria bacterium | reverse complement strand
GTTGACCCCCGAACCGCCGCCGGCTCAGCAACCCGTTGGTGATCCGGAGGGGGTCTCCGTTTCGGACAAGCTCAAGGGCTGGATGCGCAGGAAGAAGTAACCATCGCCCGTTTCGGCGCACCGCCGATGGATCGCACGCCCACGCGCTCGGCGCTGCGCTTTTTCAGCCGGGCCCGCGGGCGTGCTACTCACCTGCGCCCCACTTGTCCTTTGGGATATGGCGATGGTGGATGCTGATCACGCGGGCGAGCTGCTTGCCGAAGAGTTTGCCGAGTGTCTCGATGATGATGCGATCCGCATCAGTGAACTGCGTGTGCCGCTTTCGGAACGCCGTCAGGACCGCCAGACACTCTCCTCCTTCGTGGCAGGGCACGACCAGTGTCTCGCAATCCTCCAGCCAGTGGGATTCGTCTCCCATCCAGAGCTCGAGTTCATCCGCCTGGCGGATCCACACTGAGCCGGTCTGGTCCTCAAACCTAGGCGCAAAGGCTGAAGCGAGATGATCGAGCATGACCTCGGCCTCTTCCCTGGCCCGGTCATAGTTGACGTAGGCCCCGAGGCTGAACTCACCAGTGCTCGACGGGAGGAAGATCGCAGCGTTGGTCGAGCCGACCTTGCTGAGCAGGTACTCCAGCGTGGTGCGCAGCAGTGCCTCAAGGTCGAGCTCCTGCCGCAGCAGGCAGTTGAGTTCGCTCGACATGCCGATGTGATCGAGCTGCGTGGACAGGTCCTGATAGGCCTCGACCAGATCAGAGCACAGCTCGCCCACGTGCCGGGACACCTCCTGCCGGGCCGAGTTCAGCCGCAGGCACAGCCCGCGCAGGCGCAGTGCCCGGCGTTCGCGCTCCCGCAGCGACTGAGTCCGGTTCAGGCCCGCGTGGATGTGTTCGAACAGCTCGGCCGAGTCGATCCCGGCGGGGATGAGGTCGATGGCGCCGTGCCGCATCGCCTGTATCGCAAGATCGAGCGTCGGCGCATCGGGGATCGGGTGGATCGCGCCGAAAAAGAACTCGCAGAATTCCTTCAGGTACGAACCCCGGTCCCGGTAGAGCTGCCGCCGCAGGTCGACGAGCAGGTCGTGGCCGGTCTGGTAGCGATCCTCGGGCCGTCGCTGGAGCAGCCGCGACACCACCGGCCCCAACGCCGGCAGCCGAGACTCCAGGTCCGCGCACTGTCGCCGCAGGTCTCCGGCCTCGATGGCCGCGTAGATCTCGGCCAGGGGGTCCCGGCTGTTCCCGGGCACCCGGTAGGCCGGTTCGCCTTCCAACAGCTCGTAGAGGATGAGCCCGAGGGCGAACAGGTCCGTGCGGTGGTCCACCGCCTCGCCCCGCGCCTGCTCCGGCGCCATGTAGATGGGCGTGCCCTTGATGCGCTCCGGGTCGTCCTTGGCAAAGTCGGCGTTGTCCACCCGCGCCAACCCGAAATCGAGGATCTTCACCTCGCCCTGGGGCGTGAGCATGACATTGGCCGGCTTGAGGTCCCGGTGGACGAGCTGCAGGGGCTCGCCGTTGTCCCCCGGGGTCGTGTAGGCCTGGTAGAGGGCGTCGGCCAGCTCGCAGCCGATCTCCACCGCGGCTTCGGTGAACACCTGCTCCCGGGCCCGCGCCAGCTCCTCCAGGACCTGCCGGAGGGTGACGCCGTGGATGTGCTCCATGACGACGGCGTGGTCCACCTCAAGGTACTCGTAGACCCGGACGATGCCCCGATGCTTGACCTGCTCGAGGAGGGCGAATTCCTGGAGCAGCAGGTCCACCGACCGCGGATCCGCCGAGTCGCGCAGCTTCTTGATGGCCACAAGGCGCCGCTTCGCCGGGACCCGGCCCCGGGCCGGGGTCTCGCCCGCCGCGAGGTAGACCGTGCCGAAATGGCCGACGCCCAGTTCGCTGAGCACTTCGTAGTCGCCGATGAATCGGGCCAAGTTCCTTCCTCCCGGGGGGCGGACGCAGCCGGTCCGCCTCCCACCTTAGCGCGAGTCGGCCCGGGCCCGGGCCGGCCCGCGCCCGCTCAGGCCCGGCAGCACGCCGCTCACCGGGGCACCTCGCCCGTGGGGGGAGGCGTGGTCGACGACGAGGGGGCCGACCGCCGGGGGCGCCGGGCCCGCCCGAACAGGATCCGGCGGGTGTTGAACCCCACGGCCCCGATGAACCCCAGGGTCACCAGCAGCCCCAGGATCGGCATCACCACCGTCGCCGTGTGCCGGAAGGGCTGCGACACGATCCGGCCGTCCTCCACGCTGCGCCCCGGCGGGGCGTCCAGCCAGGCGCTGGGGTAGATCCGCACGCTGGCCTCCGCGTTGGCGTAGGACAGCAGGCGGAGTCGGGTCTCGAAGCTGCGCCGCAGGTAGTGCGGATCCACGTGGTAGCGGACCTCGAACCACCCGTATCGCTGGGCCGCAGCCGACCGGAAGGCCTCGGCGAGCCCCTGCACTCCCTGCCGGACGTAGGAGAAGCCCCCTCCCCGATCGGCGATGAACTCCAGGCTGGCGTTGTCGATCCCCAGCAGCTCGAGCTGCCCGTCGATGCGCGAGTCGCGGAACCGCCGGCCGCACAGGTCGACGGCCCGGACCCGGGGCTCCCGCCCGTCGGGGAGCTTGAAGTTCGGGCGCAGCGGGCGCCCGAGCCCGACCGTGAACACCGTCGGCCGGAACCGGATGTCCTCGGTCTCCTGCCGCACGGTCCGAAGGTGTTCGAGCAGCCGTTCCAGCCGGTCGGCGTTGGTGGCGCAGGTGTCGGATGCCGCCTGGTTGTTGAACCCGTCGGTCAACACCACGACCGTCGGGGCCGCTTCGTTGATGTCGACGAACTCCTTGATCTCCGGAACCTCCAGCAAAGGCCCGGTCGCGTACCGGACGGCGTCGTAGAGGTGGGTGTAGCCCGACTGCACCTGCAGCTCGTTCTTCACCTTCCGGGTGAATGCGCCGGGCGTCGTGAGGATCTCCAGCTTGCCGCCCACCGGCTGGGGGTCGCCGCTGGTGAAGGTCAGCAGCACCACCCCGGTGCGGGTGCCCCCCTTGGGAAAGAAGGCCGACCGCACCTCGTCGGTGAGCAGGGCCATGCGCACGCGGTCCATCCGGGTCCGTCCCTTGGCGTTGCGCTCGGCCATGGACGAGGACGCGTCGATCACCAGGATGAAGAGCTGGGCCGCGTCCAGCGGGTCGTGGGGGATCACCTCCACCGACATGCCGGGCCCGTCCTGGACGACCCGGCCCTTGTGGATCACCCGGAGGTTGTCCTCCGCCAGCGGGATGGGGAAGTCGGTGCTGTCCAGCCGGAATTGAAAGCCCAGCCGGACCTGGCCGGCCCGCCGGTCGACGTGCGGCAGGCAGCGGTCGTAATCCTCGGGGTTCACGCTGGCGACGCAGTCGGCCTCGGTGGTGAAGATCTTCAGCTCCAGCTCGGTGCCGGGCTCGACGGTGGGCTTGCCCACCCGGGTGGTGGTCCCGGGAATGGGGGTCAGGTCTCCCCCGCACGACCAGGCGACGATCAGGGTCAGCGACCACAGCAGCCGGCGTGCCGGGTTCACATCTCCTCCTTGGGCAGCATGATGAACTCCAGCTCGGCCTGGTGCTCCCCCTCTCCCAGCAGGATCCGATCGCCGGACGACAGCGCCGTCTCCAGGGGCGCCGGTCGCCGCGGGTCGTAGCGGATGTCGACCCGCTCGAGGAAGCGCTTCACCCGCGTCGGCGCGAGACTCAGCCCCCGCGCCGCGTACCGCCCGCGACCGTCGACAGCCACCGAGACGTGCATCTCGGCCACCCCCTGGTCGGCGGGGAGGAACAGGTCGAGGCCCCGCGGGAAGTGGCCCACGAAGCGCTCCTTGGGCCCTCCGTCCGGCGCATCCACCGGGATCCGGCGCCCGAAGCGGACCGCGGACAGCACCCGGATCCAGCCGGTGTACAGGCTGTCGGGGATGGGCCAGGTGATGAGCCCGAACAGGAACCCCCAGACCAGCCCCAGCGCGGCCCCGGACAGGTAGAGGTCGGTCAGCCCCTGGAAGTTCGATCCCAGCAGGTACCAGGCCGCCCCCGCCGCCAGCGCCGAGGAGATGCCGCCGGCGACGTGGGACACGACGTGGTCGAACTTGCGCACGAAGGCGCAGGCGATGCCGGTTGCCAGCCCCCCGGCCAGGAAGTCCCCCACGCGGTAGCGCAGGCTGACCAGCGATGCGTCGGCGGCGTCGGCGCTCCACGCATCAGGCAGCAGCTTGGGGATCACGAGCTGGAGCAGCCAGTACCAGATCAAGGTGTTGGCCACCGCGATCACCACGGCGATCACGCCGCGCAGGAGGCGCTTGAGGATGGGGGTCCGGCGCAGGTTGTCCTCGCCGAGGATGCTGCCCCCCGACACGAAGGCGGCGATGGTGCCCAGGAGGATCGGCCCGTCCCACTCCGGCGCCCACTTCGGCCCCCCCACGACGGTCAGGGCCAGCACCAGCCACCAGGCCATCAGCCCGAACCCGCCACACCACAGGGCCATGGCGAGGTGACGCCACCGGGTGTAGGGCACGAGGAAGATGTTCATCCGTGGGCCTCCACGTGGACCGCGCGCGCATCGCAGCGGCGGGCGGACTCTACCGCGACGGGCCCGCCCCCGGGGCGCAACCCCCGGGACCCGGCGTCCCGGCCATCTCGTCGGCGTACCCCGTCCCCCCTTGGGGTGGTAGCATCCCCGCCTTCCCTCCGCCCCCCGGCACAGCGCGATGCCCACCTCTCCCGATGAGCTCGTCACCTACCTTCGCCTGACCCCGGAATTCGGTGGCACGCGCTTCGGCCCGTTCGAAGGGGTCGAGGTCCGCCTCGGGAGCGACCCCGACCGCTGCCACATCGTCCTGCCCGAAGCGCTGGGTGTCCGCGCCGAGCACGTCAAGCTCATCCGCCAGGGCCCCCAGAACCTGATCCTCACCCCCAGCGAGCGCACCGCGACGGTCTTCCTCTACAAGACCGGCGCCCACCGTCCGGTCCAGCTCAACACGCCCACCGCCGTCCGTCCCGGAGACTCGTTCACCGTGGTGACGGCCGATGGCCCCCGCTTCGTCATCGAGCTGGACGAGCTGCCACCGGAGATCAAGGCCCGGCGGGAGGAGAGCCGGCGGGTCGCCACCGGTCGCCGGCGACTGTCGGCCGAGTCCATGGGCCAGGAGGTCAAGCGCCAGGCCTGGACCAAGCTGCTGGTGATGGGCCCGATGCAGATGGCGCAGCGCGTCGCGCTCTACATCAAGTCCGGCGCCATCTACCAGCCGCGCAACATCATCCTGTTCGCCACCATCGCCAGCGGCTGGATCCTGGGGGGGGTGAGCACCTGCCGCATCTCCGGGTTCAAGAAGCAGCTCCAGCAACAGGAGGTCAAGGTCGAGTCCTGCGAGCAGGAGCTGGCATTCGCCCAGAACATGACGGGCGACAGCACCGAGTACAAGCTCGAACAGCTCGCCCAGGAGATCACTTCGGCGCGTGGCCTGGGGCCCGGCCTGGAGGAGGACGACGCCCTGCGGGATGCCTGGAAGAAGTCCCTCCGCCTCGTCTTCGACCAGCGCGAGAGCTACAAGTGGATCACCAACGAGAAGTCGCCCAAGGCAGCCCGGTTCGCCGACTGGCGGGAGCGGGCCCTCGCCGAGGAGGACATCGATCCCGACACCGGGCGCCTGCTGGTGTGGCTGGCGGCCTCGCCCGGCCGCCGGACCAGCGAGTACACCGAGCTGACCGACTCCGAATCGGTCGACGTGTGCGGGGCGGGTCCGCTGGGCATGACCTTCCGCCAGGCGGTGCGGCTGGGCATCCCGGCCCAGGCCGACGCCCTGGTCACCCGGAACTTCGAGGAGGTGTACGAGAGCAAGGAGCAGACGCGGGCACTGCTGTCGGCGACCCTGGAGGCCGCGGGCCTCCCCCCCCTCCAGGACGGTGAAGAAATCGAAGTCGGCCACGAACAGGTCGCCCAGGGCCGGGCCTACTGCCTGTACGTCGAGGGCCAGGACGACCGGAAGAACCCCCGCCGGACCCTGCGGGCGCTGGCCCGCCAGCTCGGTCCCGACAGCGACCTGTTGCCCCAGGTGGGCACCATCCACGCCTCCACCGCCCGCATCGCCAAGTACTGGGCGGCCGACATCACCCGCGTCGACTACCGCGAGAAGGATCCCGGCATCACCTTCGAGAGCGCCCCTCCCGGGGCGGTGCTGTCCTCGCTGGAGGCCCGCGGCGCGTGGGCGCTCAAGCGCACCGCCGATACCCTGGCCCGCGCCGTGGCCCTGCCCTGCATCGCCGTCCTCAGCGGCGACGCCAAGACCGCCGACACCATCCTCGGAGAGGGGAACAGCCCCAGCGCCATCAACTGCCTGGTGCTGGACTGCCGGCTGCGCAACGAAGGCTGAGCCACCCGCCGGCCACCGTCGGGCCTGTGGGGAAGCCGGGAGCAGCCGCACGGCCGCCGCGCCGACCGCCTCCGACGGCCGGTCAGCCGCCGCGCCGGCGCCGGCGCCCGACGCCCAGGGCGGCCAGCCAGGCCCCGAGGACCAGGGCGCTGGAACCGCCGGCGCAGCCGAACCCACCGGTCTCGCCGCTGATCTCGTAGATCTTCGGCCCCCCCTCGATCCAGGTGTCCGCCGCACCGCTGTCCGAGATGCCGGTATCGGCCGAACCCCCATCGGCCGCGCCGCCATCGGCGACACCGGTGTCCTCCGTGCCGGTGTCCTCCGTGCCGGTGTCCTCCGTGCCGCCATCCGCGGCACCGCCATCGCTGGCGCCGGTGTCGGCCGAACCCCCATCGGCCGCGCCGCCATCGGTGGTGCCGGTGTCGGCCGAACCCCCATCGGCCGCGCCACCATCGGTGGTGCCGGTGTCGGTGGTCCCGGTGTCGGACGCGCCGCCATCGGTCCCCGCGCCGGAATCGGCGGCACCTGCCGGCCCGGCCAGGAGCAGGGTGAGCGCCAGGATCTTCATGGGACCGCCTCAGGCTGACGCGTCGGGGACATCGAAGCCCGCCCGCTCGATGGCGTCGACGAGCTGCTCCCGGGTGGCCCGGGAGGGGTCGTAGCGCACGTCGACGCAGCGGGATTCCAGGCTGGCGACCGCCTCCTCCACCCCCGGCAGGGCCATCAGCGCCTTCTGGACCGAGTTGACGCAGCCACCGCAGGACATCCCTTCCACGGGCAGGTGCAGGTCGATGATCGAGGGGGACATGGTGCCTCCGGTTCGGTACCCGGCCACCGTAGCGCGATCCCCTCCAGGCCACCATGGCGCCGCCACTCGGGCCTTCGACGTCCCCGGCGGCGCGCTCAATCCGTGCGGCCGGCGTCGTGCCGCACCCACACGGGGGTGGTCACGGCCCAGGGAACCCACCCGGTCGGTTCGGCCTCCATCGATCCCCAGGCCGCGGCCACGATCCAGTCCACATCGCGCAGGACCAGGGTCTGGTCGACCGCCGGCCGGCCGCCGGCGCGCGCCTCGAAGCGCGCCAGCTCCGTCCCGCCAGGGCCGTACAGGACGGCCACCTCGACGGGCGCCCAGGACGGCGTGGTGACGACGAGCTCCACCACCACCCCCCCGCAGTTCCGGCAGGGGATGATCCCCCCAT
>RFKJ01000674.1 GCA_003694325.1 Deltaproteobacteria bacterium | reverse complement strand
GGCCAGCAGGTGCTCCCCCGCCCCGGCCCCGGTCCCGGCCCGAGACGACGGCGGGAGATCCTGTCGGCGGCTGCCCGCCGGCTCGATGCCGCCCGCGAACCCTGGCTGGTCGCCCGCTATGCCCGGCTGGGGGGCGACGACGCCCGGCTCGCCGAGGTTCTCGAACCGGCCGTGGAGATGGCCGCCCGTCGGGCGCCGGCCGAGGCCCTCGACCTGCTCCTCGCCGATCCCGCCCCGCCGACCCCCGAGCGGCTGATGCGGCGGTTCCGCGTGGCCCTGCTGGCCCGAGACATGGACGTGGCCGAGGCCACGCTGGCGCGTCTCCGGCGATCGGAGAACGCCAGCCCGGCCGACCTCGCCGAGGCCGAGGGGGAGCTGGCCTTCCGGCGCGGCCAGACCCTCACGGCCATCGCCTCCTACGAAGCGGCCGCCGCTGCGCTCGGGCACCCCCTGCCCCGAGGCCTGCGCGGCGTCTTCCACGACATCCGCGCCCTGTGGCAGATCCGGCGCCGGCGGCTGCCCGAGCCCCGCCCCGACCCGCGCCTCGGCCGGGTGCTCGGCGCCCTGTACGACCTGCAGTTCAACCACGACAACGGCTGGCTGCTCCGCCTGCACCGGTTGTGGCTGCGGGCGGCCCCCGACGACCCGCGGGCCCTGGCCACCGAGGTCCTCTGGCGCCAGCTCCTGGGATTGACCGAGGCGTCCCGGGAGCTGGAACGGGCCCTGGCCGACCGGTTCGACGAGCGGCGAGACCCGGTGGGCGCAGGCGTCGTCCTCCTCCACCGGGCCATCGCCGCCCTGCTCCGGGGCGAGGTGGCGGCCGCCTTCTCCGACAGCATCGACGCCGCGACCGGCCTGTTGCGGGCCGGCGACCCCTACGCCGCGGCCCTGGCGACCACCGTGCCCGCGGTCTGCGGGATCCACGTCGCCGGCGCCGGATCCCTGGCCCGGGTGCGGCTGGGGCTCGACAACCTGGTCGAGGCCACCGGCGACGAGCGCGCCCGGCGGTGGGCCGTGGGGATCGACGCCGTCGCCCGCTGGCAGGCGGGAGACGTCCAGGGCGCGATGGACCGGGCCTGGGACTGGGCCGAGGGGGCCCGCCAGCGACAGGACGCCAGCGAAGCCCTCGCTCGTCGCTTCCTGGCGGAGCTGTACCTGGAGCGGGGGGACTGGCGGTCGGCTGCGGCCGAGCTGCAGCAGGCGGCCGAAGTGGGCCGGCGCCTGCACGTCCGCATGGACTACGTCGAGGCTCGGGTCATCGACGAGCTGATCGCCGCGGCCCAGGCCCGCTTGGCCGGCGAGCGCCTCGCATCGCGCCGGTCCGCGCTGCTCCGTCGGGCCCGGCGCCTGGTGCAGCGGTCTCCTCGCTGGGAACCCCGCCTGCTGGTGTCGGAGGGCTGGCTGGCCATGGCCGACGGCCATGAGCCGATCGCCCACGACCGCTTCGAGCAGGCCCATGCCGTGGCCCGCGCCCGCGACCAGCTCGTGGATGCCTGGTGGGCGTTGCACCACCGGGCCCTGGCCTCCGGGGACGAGGCCCACCGGACGGCCGCCGAGCGGTTCGCCTTGCAGCACAATCTCCGTTCGGGTGAGGAGAGCCTCGGCGAAGTCCCCGCCTGTCCCTTTCCTCTCGCAGTGGAGCAGTCATGACCCCCCCCGCCGACCTGGCACCCGCCACCGACCCCGATCTCGACCGGGCCCGGGCCATGCTCGATGGTACCGATGCCCACCCGGTGCAACGGGCCCGCCGCATCGCCGGCCTGTTCGCCGCCCTCTACGTGGAGGAGCCCCTGCTGCACCAGTGGTGTGGCCTGGCCTGCTTCGTGGCCCGGCACATCCACGACGCCATGACCACGCCGGAGCCGCTCTACTTCCAGTTCATGGCCGAGGGCAACCGGCTCATCTACGAGGCGATGATGCCGGCCTTCCTCCGGTTCCGGGACCGGCGACCCGAGACCGGGCCCATGGCGCCGGCCTTCGAGACCCTGCGCCGGGCCGACCGCGCCGCCCTGGCCAACCTGCGCCTGGGAGAGGAGCTGGCCATGCAGGGCATGCGTCAGCTCGCCGAGTACGAGCAGGGCGTGGTCATCCAGCCCGCCTACGACCGTCTGCCGGGGTTGAAGGCCCACCTCCTGGCGCCGCTCATGCGGTTCAACCTCGGCTGGGACAGCGCCGCCCCGGAGATCGGCTTCGACGGTGACGACCCGCGCGTCGCCGCCCAGCGGATCGCCTGGGCCACCCAGGAGGTCCTGCCCGCCTGGCAGGCCGAGCGGACCGCCCACGGTCCGCGGCTGCGACAGCACGCCGACCGGGTCCGGCGCTGGGCGGGGGTACGGATGGAGGACCTGCCGCCGCTGGCCCGCCTCGGCGAAGACGCGGTGGCCTGAAGCGTGCCGCCGCGCGCCCCCCCCACCCCGCTTCGCGGCGCTCAGCGACCGTCGTCCACCGCGTCGACGATGCCGACGATGACGGCGTGGAACGGGTCGGCGTCGGTCCCCAGGAGCTGCCGCGCGGTGTTGCCCTCGCGGCTGGCCAGGACGACGTCCCCGGGCCCCGCCTGGACCGCATCCACCGCGAGGAATTCCGCCCCCAGGGGCGTGCGGCCGTCGACGTCGACCGGCTGGACGACCATCACGGCCTTGCCCTCGTAGCAGGGGTGCTTCACCGTGGACACGGAGTTGCCGACGACCCGACACAGGATCACGAGGACTCTCCGGGTTGGTGTCGAACGCTGCCGCCGCCGGTGCCGCCGGGAGGCCAGGGTTCGTCGAGGTAGGCGCGATCCCGCCAGGCGTGGTCGACGATCTCCACGATGGTGGCATCGAGGGGGGCGAAGAACGGGGGAATGGCGAGGCAGGCCTCCCGCCCGGTGACCCACGACACGAGGTCCCCGGGGCCGGCCTGCAGCGCGTCGGCGGCGACGATGGGTTCCCCCTGGGGCGCTCCGGCGGCGTCCTGGGGCTGGATGACCAGCAGGCGGACCCCCTCGAGGGTCTCGTACTTCACGGTGGCCACCACCCGGCCGATGACCCGCGCCAGTTCCATCAGGGACCTCCCAGGGGCCCGACGCGGAACGGCGGCGGGCGAAGCAGCCATGTCAGCATCTCGTCGTGGGGCCGGGGGATGCACTCGACGCGATGGAGGGCGTCCCGCTCCTCCAGCACGGCGCGGCCGGCATCGAGCGCCGCCTCCACGTCGTGCTGCAGGCCGTGGACCACGTAGTACGCCCGCCCCCCCAGGCCGCCGGTGACCCGCAGCCCGGCCAGCCGGACCTCGGCATCCTTGAGCGAGCGGTCGCAGGCGTGGAGGGTACCCGCCACGGTCCGCCCCTCGATGACCCCGAGCGTGTCCAGTTCGCCCTCCCGGTCCTCCCGGCCCCGGAGACCGGCGACCAGGGCGGAGTGGGCGAACGGCAGCAGCATCGAGTCGACGATCCCGTCATGGGCCGACTCGGTGGCCGCCTCGAAGCTCTCCTCGACCTCCGCCACCCCTCCGGCGAACAGGATGAGGAACCGCCCCGGCTCCACGAGGTTGGCCTCCAACACCTCCACCGGCGCCCGCTTGACGAGACCATCCAGCGCCCGCAGCCCGGAAGCGACGGCGTCCACCTCGATCAGGGCCAGGGCTTCGGTGGCCACCCGTCCTCCTGGGCCGCGCTCAGACGATGCGGAAGTAGCCGGCGAGGGTGCAACGACGTTCGCGGGTGAAGGTCCGCGCCGTGGTCAGCCCATCCCCCGTCGGCGAAGCGATGGTGAAGCTCGTGTAGCCCTCGCCGCCGTAGCCGAGGCCGGCGGAGTTGGAGGCGTTCTTCACGAAGATCGAGCAGTTGGCCACGCGGGCCATGCGGTGCAGGGCATCGAGGTTGCGACTCCACATGCTGGCGGTGTGGCCGAAGCCGTGCTCGGCCTCCTTGGCCATGTCGATGCCCTCGTGTACATCCTGGACCCGGACGATCCCCAGCACCGACGTGAGCAGCTCGACCTGGACGAAGGGATGGTCGAAGGGGACCTCGGCGATGATCAGCGGGGGATCGCCCCGGAATGGCACGTCGATCTCCCGCAGCATCCGCGCGGCGCTCTGGCCGACCCACTGGCGGTTGACGTGCTCCCGATCGGGCGTGAGGATGAGCTTCTCCAGCCGGGTGATCTGGTGGTTGCGCAGCCGGACGCAGCCCAGGGCCTCCATGTTGTCCATGAGCCGGTCGGCCACCTTGTCGACGACGAAGACCTCCTTCTCGTCGATGCAGATGATGTTGTTGTCGAACCCGGCGCCGGCGACGATGCCCCGGGCGGCGGCGTCGATGTCGGCCGTCTCGTCGACGACCACCGGCGGGTTGCCCGGGCCGGCGGCCACGCACTTCTTGCCGGAGGACATCGCCGCCTTGACCACCGCGCCCCCGCCGGTCACCACCACGAGGCGGACGCCCCCGTGGGTCATGACCTCCTGGGCCGAGGCGATCGTCGGATCGGCGATGCAGGTCATGATGTTGTCGGGCCCGCCGACCTCGATGCTCGCCCGGTTGATCAGGTCGATGCAGTAGGCGCTGGTCTCCTTGGCCGAGGGGTGGACGTTGAACACCACCCCGTTGCCCCCGGCCACCATGCCGATGCCGTTGTTGATGATGGTCTCCGACGGATTCGTACACGGGGTGATCGAGCCGATCACCCCGAAGGGTGCCCGCTCGATCAGGGTGAGCCCGTCATCCCCGGTGTAGGCGGTCGGCTGGAGGATCTCGACCCCGGGGGTCTTGTGGATCACCAGCAGGTTCTTCTTGATCTTGTGGTCGACCCGGCCCAGCCCCGTCTCCTCCACCGCCATCCGCGACAGCGTCTGCACGTCCTCGGCGCAGCGACGGCGGATGTTGGCGATGATCTCCCGCCGCTTCTCCAGGGAGAGGGCCGTCAGGGTCTCGTGTGCCGTTCGGGCGGCATCCACCGCGGCGTCGACCGTCTTGAACACCCCCCGGGGGTTGGCAGGCATCCGGCCGGTGTGGTCGGGGAGCGTCCCCTGCTGCAGCCGGGCCAGGACCCGCTCCACGACCGCGGCCAGTTCATCCTTGCTCATCACGCCGGCGGCATTGCTCACCCTTCACCTCCCGGCGTCCATTCGTCGCGAGACTTGTCGTAGATGGCCCGACCGTCGAGGTCGATGTGGTCGACGATGGCCATGACGCTGGCGTCGACCGGCTTGCCGTCCGTCATCCGCGTCTGGCGGGCCGAGCTTCCCGATGCGTAGAGCACCACCTCTCCCAGCCCGGCCCCCACGGTGTCCGCGGCGATGACGAAGGATGGCTTCTCCGTCAACGCCGTCGCCCGGTCCGAGGAGACGGACAGGTCCCGGACCACGTACAGCTTGAGGCTCTCGATCTTCTCGTCCTTGCGGGTCGAGACGACCGTACCGACGATGCGCCCGAGCTTCACGGTGCTGCTCCGGGTTTCAGGTGGGGAGGTGGGCCCCCCCGGCCGACGGCGAGGCGCGCCCGGCGGGCACGCCATCGGCCGCTACTTGGCGGCCGGGTTGCGCCCCAGGGGCAGGACCTCGTCGATGTTGGTGTGCGGCCGCGGGATCACGTGCACGCTCACCAGCTCGCCGACCCGCTGGGCCTGGCGGGCGCCGGCCTCGGTCGCGGCCTTGACCGCCGCGACATCGCCGCGAACGATGGCGGTGACGTAGCCGCCGCCGATCTTCTCGAAGCCGACCAGCTCGACGCGGGCCGCCTTCACCATGGCGTCAGAGGCTTCCACCATCGCGGTGAAGCCTCGGGTCTCGATCATTCCCAGCGCGTCTGCCATCTCTATCTCCAGTGTCCCGGAGGACGGGGTCCCGGTGGTGG
>RFKJ01000673.1 GCA_003694325.1 Deltaproteobacteria bacterium | reverse complement strand
GTGCAGGTTCTGGTGGACGGCACCTACGCCGCCACCGCCCTGCTGATGTCGGGCTACGCCGAGTCGATCGTTGCCGATTTCGACCGTCCCCGCTTTCCCGACGCTCCCGGCGGCCACGTCGAGAGCTGGTTCTGGCGGGCCAACCACCCCGACCGGCGCCGCGCCGTCTGGCTCAAGGCCACGGTCCTGCGGCCCACCGACGGCCCCCCCACCGCCGATGCGTGGGTCACCGTGTTCTCGCCGGGCGCCGCCTTCGGCCTGCGGCGGACGGTCCCGCTGGAATCTGCACGGTTCTCCCCGGCGCCGAACGCCGGTGCGTCCGCCGCCGACCCCGCGGCCGCCGGCGACACCGGGTCCCCCGCGGCCTCCTCGCGGACCGACCGCTGCCTGGACCACGAGGTCGCCGGGTGCCGGTTCCGAACGGACTTCCTGCGCGGCGCCCTCTCCAGCGAGACCCACGCCGTCGCCTGGGACCTGCACTGGACGCCCGGCCCCCTGGGGCAGCCGCTGTGCCTGTTCCCCTCGCTTCGCCTGCTGGACGGCCCCGTTCCGCGCAACAAGACCATCACCCCCTGTCCCGAGGCCCGGGTGACGGGTCACCTCGAGGTCGACGGGCAGCGGTGGGAGGTCGAGGACTGGCCGGCCATGCGCGGTCACAACTGGGGGCCGGCCCACGCCGAGCACTACGCGTGGGGGCATGCCCTGTTCCTGGACGGGGACGGCTCCGTGCACACGCTGGTCGAGGGGGTGTCGGCGCGGATCCGTGTCGCCGGGCGCCTCACCCCCTGGCTGTCGGCGCTGGTGATCCGCCGCGGCGACCGCGAGGTCCGCTTCGACCGGATGGTCGACCTGTGGCGCCAGCGGCCGGAGGTGGGCGACCTGGCGTGGACCCTGACCATGCGGGGGGCGGCCGGGCGGGCCCGGCTGTCCATGCGCGCCCGGCCCGACGAGGTGGCCTGCCTCGGCTACCGCAATCCCGACGGCGCCCTGCGGTACTGCCTCAACAGCAAGCTGGCCGAGGTGACCCTGGACGTCGACCCCCGGGACGGCGACGGGTTCTCCTGCCACAGTCCCCACGGCGGTGCCCTCGAGTTCCTGCGCCAGGCGCCCGACCCCCGCTGGCCCGAGGTGGTGTGATGCCGCTGGCCTTCTCCGAGACCATGCGCGGCGTGGTGCGCGACGCCGGCGGTACGCCGCACCTCGTCGAATTCGACGTCACGATCGGCGCGCCCGCCCTGCGCCACTTCCTGCACCGGGGCGACGCCGACCTGCGCGGGGTGATCCGGGCCGAGCCCTGGGCCCGGGACGCCCCGGTCGAGGGGCGGTTCCACATCGACACCCACGGCATGGACTACGCCTTGGAGTTCACCACCGAGGAGGGCGCCCAGGCGCGGCTGGTGGGCCGCAAGGACCTCGACCCGGCGCGGCTGCTGCCGTCGATGACGACCCTGCACACCCGGCTGCTGGTCGACGGACGGGAGCGGGCGACCGGCACGCTGCACTTCGATCTCAACGAGGTCGTCGCCCTGGGGGCCTCGCTGCGACTGCGCGGCGATCGTCGGCCCCGCGACATCCGGCGCCGCCCGCCGGGGCGCGAGGTCGACCCGGCGCCCCCCCTCGGTCGGCGGCACCAGCGCCTGCTGGCGGCCTGTGCCGCGGTGCTCATCCCCCCCGGGGATCACGTCCCCCCGGTCGACGGCGACACCATCGACGGGGCCCTCGGCGTCATCGCCGGCTTTCCCGGGCACGTGCAGGTCCTGCTGGCGCGGGCCCTCGACGCCCTGGCGCTGTGGGCCCGACTGCGCACCGGGCGGCCGTTTTCGGCACTGCCGGTCGACCGTCGCGCCGCGTTGATGGCCGACCTGGACCACCTCGGCCCGGGAGGGGCCGGCCTGCGCCTGCTGCTGGGGGTGGCGATCCGCACGGCCCACTTCGGGCGCACCGACTACCTCCACGCCGTCGGCGCCCCCACCTTCGACCGGCCGACCTGCGAACCGTCGACCGCCGAGCCCCCGCAGGCCTGGCGGCGCAACATCCTGTGCCCCGACGACCTCGACCCCACCACCGACATCGACGCCGACGTGGTGGTGGTCGGCACCGGGGCCGGAGGCGCGGTGGTCGCCGCCGAGCTGGCCGAGCGCGGCTGCGGGGTGGCGCTGGTCGAAGCCGGCGCCTTCTACGACCGGACCGAGTTCTCCGGTCCGCCCCAGGACCGGCTGGCCCGGTTCTACGACGACGGGGGGATGCGGTTCTCCGTGGGGAACACCGTCATCTCCATCCCCACGGGCCGCATGGTCGGCGGCTCGACGGCCATCAACAGCGGCACCTGCTTCCGCACGCCCCCCGCGGTCCTGGCCGAGTGGCGCTCCCGCGGGTTCCCCGCCGAGTTCCACCCCGACCACTTCGACCGGTGGTTCCGCAAGGTGGAGACCGAGCTGCAGGTCGCCCCCGGAGACGCCCGCTGGCTGGGGGCGGTCGCCGAGGTGGTGGCCCGGGGAGCGGAGGCGCTGGGTGCCCACCACCACCCGCTGCCGCGCAACGCCCCCGGCTGCGACGGCCAGGGGGTCTGCCCCGTCGGCTGCCCCACCGACGCCCGGCGGTCGACCAACGTCTCCTACGTGCCCCGCGCCCTGCGGGCCGGCGCTGCCCTGTTCTCCGGCATGGAGCTGCGGCACCTGCACCGCCGCGGCCAGCGCGTCGCCGCCGTCGAGGCCCGGGGCCAGACCTCCACCGGCGCGCCGCGACGCCTCCGGATCCGTGCCCGGGCCGTCGTCATCGCCGCCGGCACCCTGAACAGTCCCCGGCTGCTCGCCGACAACGGCATCCGCCTGCCGCACCTCGGACGCAACCTCTCCATCCACCCCGCGCTGGGCATGTTCGCTCGCCTCCCCGACCCGGTGGCGCCCTGGCGGGCGATCCCCCAGGGCTACGGCGTCACCGGCCTGGTCGATCCGCGCCTCCGCTTCGAGGGCTTCTACCTGCCGCCCCAGCTCTCCGGCGGGCTGCTGCCCGCGGACGGCCGGCTGCTGACCCGCTGGATGGACGCGGCCGACCGGGTGGTGCAGTACGGGTTCATGGTCCGGGACGGCAGCGTCGGCCGCGTCCGGCGCGGTCCCGGTGGCCGCCCGCTCATCCACTACTCGCTGACCCCGGAGCTGCTGGACCTGTTCGCCCGCGGGGCCGCGGCCCTCGCCGAGCTGCTGCTGGCCGGCGGCGCCGAGTCGGTGCTGACCGGCATCTCCGGCCAGCCCACCGTGGACAGCCGGACCGCCGCCGCCGACCTGCGCCACCAGGTCCGGCACCCGTCGCAGCTCCGCCTGGCCGCCTTCCACCCGCTGGGCACCTGCCGGATGGCCGCCTCCCCCGACGAAGGCGTGGTCGACTTCGACCACCGGGTGTTCGGGACGGACAACCTCTACGTCATCGATGGCAGCAGCGTCCCCTCCTCGCTGGGCGTCAACCCCCAGGTCACCATC
>RFKJ01000672.1 GCA_003694325.1 Deltaproteobacteria bacterium | reverse complement strand
TCCACAGCTTCAGTCCGTGGTTCCGATCCCCCTCGACGTGCTCGTGGAGCAGGCGTCGGACCCCGTCGGCGTTCCACGTGCCCGCCGGGTCGTCGCACACGGCATCGATGCGTTCACGCAGGAAGGACCGGCCGGGGCCGCGGAGCCAGCGGTCGAGGGGGGCCGGCAGGGAACGCTTGTCGCGGTCGAGCAGACGCCGGGGCAGGCGGCCGGCCATCGCCCGGCGCAGGGGGGCCTTGGTCACGATGCGGCCCCGTTGCCGGCGCACCTTCGTGTCCCCGGTCCACCCGTTGGCGAGGGCGACGAGACGACGGTCCAGCATCGGGTAGCGGACCGTGACGCCCGCAGCCGCCGCCATGCGCTCGGCCCGGGCCAGGCTGTCCTCGACCAGCCAGCCTCGCTGCCACACGTGGAGGATCTGGTTGAGCGGGTCGGAGTCTACCTCCTGGTACAGCGGGTCCAGGACCGTCCGCCGGATGCCGGGTCGCGTCAGGCCGATGTCGGCGAGGACCTCGACCCGCTCGTGGGACTTGAAGACCCGCGAGCCGCCGATGAGGCGATCGGCGCCGAACTGGCGCGGGGCGACCGCGAGGTCGCGCAGCCCGGCCCGGCGAGCCAGTCTCCGGGCGATCCCGCGGGCGGGTCGGGGGATGGTGCTCACCAGCCGGCTGCCCAGCAGCCGGGCGGCGATCTGTTCCATGCCCCGGCCGCCCAGGACCTCGTCGCCCCCATCGCCGCTCAACAGTCGGGTCACGCCGGCGCCGGCGAGCCGCTCGAAGATCAGCGCCTGGACCACGCCCGCCGGCGAGGGCAGCGGTTGCCCCATGGCCCGGGTGCAGCGGTCCACGGCGGCGATCAGGTCGGCGCTCGCGATGCGGTGGACCTCGTGGCGCGCCCCGATTACCGACGCGACGCGGGCGGCGAACGGGCTCTCATCGGCGGGGTCGTCGGCCAGGGACACCGTGGTGGCGAGCACCTCGGGTCGCACGGCATGGGCGTGGTGCAGGATGGCCGAGGAGTCGAGTCCGCCGGACAGCAGCACCGCGACCGGGCCCTCGTCCGCCAGTCGCCGGTGCACCGACCGGCGGACCGCCTCGTCCACCGCCCGGGCTGCGGTCGTCACCTCGGTGGGAAGCGCACCGGGGCGGGACCATCCCGGGTTCCACCAGCGCTCGATGGTCACCCCGTGGGCGTCGATCTGCACGACGTGTCCGGGGGGCACCTGGCGAACGTCCCGGAGCAGCGTGGCCGGCGCGTGGACGTAGCGGAAGCTCAGGTACTCGGCGAGGCGATCCAGCGCCGGTTCGGCGGACACCCACGGCTGGCGCAACAGGGTCGCCACGTCGCTGGCGAAGGCGACGCGCGCCCCGTCGCCGGCCCAGAACAACGGCCGGCGCCCGAACGGGTCGCGGGCCAGGCTCAGGCGGCGTCGGTCGGCGTCCCAGTACGCCAGGGCAAAGCTCCCTTCCACCTCCGAGAGGCAGGCCGGTCCGTGGGCCCGCCAGGCAGCGGCGAGACGGGCCGCGGCAGGAGCCAGGAGGTCTCCGGCGAGACGCAACCAGGACTCCCCCCCGGAATCGAGCCGCGGCGGCGCTGCGGCATGTTGTCCGGGCCGAGGGTGGGTGCCCGATCCGTGCTTCGCAACAACATCGGTAGACCGCGTGGATCCGGCCGTTTCACCAGCGAACGTGACGACGCCGGCAATATTTTGAGCGGGATGTGGATCCATGGGTGGTCGCCAGTAGTAATCTTTCGTAAGAGCCTGAACGCTCCGCGGCGCATCGTCTCCGCGGAGCACGGTCCCGAATGAGCCCGCCGAGTCGGGCGGTGCTGGCGTGCCCCCAGCGGTCCCGGCTCAGCTCCCTCGGAACCCCCGTGTACCACGCCCGCAGGGGAGCGCCTCCTTCCCTGCGGCCCCTCCCCCTGCCCGCTTCGGGTTGCCCATATGCGTCCTCGTACCAGTGTCCCTGTTTCGTTCCCACTTCCATGGTCCGGCCGGATCGGCGCGGGCGCACTCCCCCTGCCCGACAGGGTCGCCCTGCTGCGCATCCTGCGGATGGCCCTGGTGGACTCTGCGGTGTGGACTGCGTTGACGCTGGCGGCACTTCCGATGCTCGCCAGCCACATGCTCGCCGTACCGCTGGACCTTCGGCCCAGCGCCCTCATCTTTACATCGGGGCTGTTCATCTACAACCTCGATCACTTCGCCGACGCGACGGGCGAGGAGGGGTCGGCCGCCACCTGGACCGAGGGGATCGGTCGCGAGGTCATCGGCTGGCTGGTGGTGGGGAGCGGCCTGGCCCTCGCCGGCCTGCTGGCCACGGCGCCCCCCGCGGTCGGCCGGGTGTTCGTCGGCTACGGGCTGGTGGGTGTGGCCTACGGGCTGCCGGTCCTGCCCCTCGTCGGTCCGAGGGGGGTGCGCTGGCTGCGCCTCAAGGACATCCCCGGCATGAAGGCCGCCATCGTGGCGGGGTCGATCACCCTGGCCGCCGTGGGCCTGCCGGTGGCGTGGTTCGGGGTGGCGCCGGGCGCGCCGGTGTGGGCGGCCGCCGCGCTGATCTGGGTGCTGGTGGTGAGCAACGCCATCATGTGCGACGTCGGCGACCTGTGCGCCGACCGGATCTCCGGGGTCCGGACGCTTCCGGTCCTCCTCGGAGTCGAGCGGACCCGCCTCGTGGTGTGCCTGTTGGCCCTGTCCCTCCTGGCGGTCTTTTCATGGGGCTGGGCGAGCGGTATGGTGGGCTCCCACCCCGAGGCCATCACCGGATGTGCGCTGGTCATCCTGTACACGTCCTTCGTGACCGAGCGGACCCCCAAGGCGGTCCTGTCGCTGGTGCTCGACGGGTGCTCCTTCGCTCCCCTGCTCATCGGCTGGCTCGTGCATGGGAAATTCGCCTGATCAGGTAGACGGCAGCACCTCGGCGGGCAGCCCTGCGCCGGACGTGGAGCCCCCGCGAAGCGACGAGACGTCGGGCGTGGAGATCGAGCGGGAGCGGACCCGCAAGTTCCTGATGAGCCACTGGCTCATCATCGCCGTCACGGTCCTGACGATGGTCGGCAACATCGCCACCGGGGCGGTCGAGGCGATCGCGACCACGCAGTTCATCTCGCTGGTCGCCATCATCGGCGGGCTGACCGCGTATGGGACCTGGCTGTACCGGACCGGTCGCGAGACCTTGCGCCTCGTTCGATACCTGCTGTACATCGACTCGGCCGTGGGGCTCGTCTATTTCTACCTCGCCGGCGAGTTCGAGACCCCGGCCATGGGCCTGCTCACCCTGCCGGTGATCATGGCGCCGGTGTACGACTCCCGTCGGACGGCCTGGGGGGTCGCCGGCTTGCAGATCGCCCTGTACCTGTTCCTCATGTCGGGGCGGATCGGTGGTTGGCTGGACGTGCTGCCCTACGGGTACATGGTCGATCCCGAGGATGTCGCCCAGCCCCAGTTCGTCGTGCTGTGCGTGGGCGCCTTCATCACGGTCACGGTCGCGGTCGCCATGCTGGCCGGGGAAGCCTCCATCGACATCCTCACCTCCCGGCAGCAGCTCGAGGACGAGGTGCACCGCCAGACGGCGCGCCTGGAGCAGGCCAAGGCCGCCCTGGAGCAGGTCAACGCCGACCTCGCGGCCAGCAACCAGGAGCTGCGCGGCTCCAACCTCACCCTGGCCCAGTTCAACGCCGCGATCAGCCACGATCTCCGGGCGCCCCTGCAGACCCTCATGCTGCACATCGAGCTGCTGGAGAGCGAACCATCCCTGTCCGATCAGGCCCGGGAGCGGGCGGAGCGGGCCCTCCAGGCCACCGAGCGCATGGCCCACATGATCGGCGACCTGATGGACCTGGCCCAGGTACAGGACCAGCTCCCCGACTGGCAGGTCGTCGACCTCGACCGGGTGCTGGACGCGACCCTGGACGACCTCGGGGCCCGCATCGAGGCCCGGCGGGCCACGGTCGAGCGCGTCGGCGCGTTGCCGCAGGTTCGCGGCAACGAGGGGCTGTTGCGCCGGGTCGTCCAGAACCTGATCGAGAACGCCATCAAGTACGGGGCGAGCGCAGCACCCCGGGTCCGCATCGAGTCGGCCCCCGCGCCCGGGGGGCGGGTGGCGTTTGCCGTCGAGGACGACGGCCCGGGGATCGACATGGGGGACGAGGGACGGATCTTCCTGCTGTTCCATCGCCTGGATCGGCACGCGGACAAGGAGGGCACCGGGGCGGGGCTGGCCATCGTGCACCGGATCGTGCGGGCCCACGGTGGCGTGGTCCGGGTGGAGAAGGGACGCACCCTGCCCGGGGCCCGGTTCGTGGTCGAGCTGAATGCCCCCCAACCCACCGACGGGGAGCCGGATCACGGCGATGGCGTTGCGGTGGACGAGGCCGCGAGCTAGCCCGGGAAGGTGGTGAACTCTCTCGCTCTCTCGCTGATCCTGGCGTGTTCCCGGGGTGCCCCCGAGCGCTCGGCCGAGCCGGAGGCGTCCGTCGACGAGGCGACGCAGCCCGACATCGTGCTGGTGCTGGTCGACACCCTGCGGGCCGACCACCTCGGGGTGTACGGCTACGAACGCCCCACCTCCCCGCACATCGATGCCTGGGCCCAGGGGGCATCGGTCTTCGACCGCGCCTACGCCCACTCCGGTTGGACCCTGGCCTCGGTGGCCAGCCTGTTCACCGGCCGGCTGCCCCACCAGCACCGCACCGGGCACGCGCCGGTCGCCGACGGGTTGTACTGTCCGCTGCCCGACGACGTGCCCACCGTCGCCGAGCAGTTGCGGGCGGCGGGCTACCGGACGGGGGCGTTCATCAACAACACCTTCCTGGCGCCCGAATTCCGACTGAACCGGGGGTTCGAGCACTGGGACTGGGTGGGAAGCAGCAACCTGGAGCACCGCTCGGCGGCCGACACGGTCGCGGCCGCCCTGCAGTGGATGGGGGAGGCGCCGGACACGCCGGTCTACGCGGTGGTCCACATGATGGAGCCCCACGCGTTCTACAACCCGCCGGAGCCCTTCCTGGGCACGTTCTCCGACGCCCATCCGCTGCCGGAGGGGCAGGTCATCGACCGGTCCACCATCGTGAGCTGGCAGACCTACGAGGCCCTGCCGACCCCGGAGCAGCGCGACCGGCTGATCGCGCTCTACGACGAGGAGATCCTGACCGTGGACGCCGCGTTCCAGGCCCTCCTCGACGGGCTGGAGGCCCGACCGGCCGACCGCCCCACCCTCGTCGTGTTCACCGCCGACCACGGCGAGGAGTTCTGGGATCACGGCGGCTACGAGCATGGCCACACCCTCATGGGCGAGCTGACGCGCGTGCCGCTCATCGTGAAGGGGCCGGGATTCGGCGCCGGGCGCTTCTCGACCGTGGTCAGCCACACCGACCTGGTGCGGTCCATTCGCCGGCTTGCCGGCGTCGCGGCGGAGCCGGGGGGCGACCTGCAGGGCATCGCCGCCGCCGGCTCCTACGCCGGGCCGCGCCTGTCGGTCAGCGAGAACACCCTGTACGGGCCGCCGCGGGTCTCCATCGTCGACGACGGCTACCGGCTCGACATCCGCCAGGACAAGCAGGTCGTCAGCCTGTGGAAGGTCGCAGCGGATGCCTCGGAGACGCAGCGGGTGCTCGGCGACCAGGCCAACGCCCTGGCGCGCCCGCTCTTCGGCCAGCTCATACGGATCCGGGGGGATGCGGAGCCCCTGGCGTCGATGACCGCCGCCGCGTGTTCCACCGAGATCCCCGACCCCGAGGTATTCTCGCAGCTCGAGGCCCTCGGCTACCTCGACGTCCGCCCCGAGGTTCCCCTCGATCAGGCCGGCGGGGAGCCGACTGGTGGGGGGGCGTCGGCGGAGTAGCCGCCCTCGGCGACCAGGTCGACCAGGTCGGCAGGGATCGGCGCGGTGACCTCCACGGGCGCGCCGGTCGTCGGCTGGGGAAAGCGGAGCCGCCAGGCATGCAG
>RFKJ01000671.1 GCA_003694325.1 Deltaproteobacteria bacterium | reverse complement strand
CGCTCGATCATCGAGGCCATGGTCACGATGGCGTGGAGGCCGCGGGGCTCCAGGTCGTCGGCGTGCGGTTCGACGAAGCGGCGGGCCAGCTCGTCGAGCTGTCGCTGGATGAAGTCCTCGACGGAGAACCGGGTCGGGTCCACCATGTAGGTGTCCGGGTACAGGTAGCCCTCGAGGGTGTCGTCGGGCAGCGGGAAGCTGGCGGTGTACCGGTCGGGGGCGTTGGCGGCGGCGGTGTAGGCGCCGGCTTCGGCCAGCCCGGCCTCGACCAGGGCCGCGTCGATCTCCCGGATCCGCCAGCCCTCGACCACGGTGAACGGGACGTCGTCGGGCAACGGCGCATCGCAGAGGGCCGCCGTGAGCTGCCAGGCGTCCATGTCGGGGCGCACCCGGTGGCGGCCGGCCTTGATGCAGGCGCCTTCGCCGGTGATCCGGGCCCAGGTCACGAAGGCGTCCGCGTCGGCGATGGCGCCGGCTTCGGCCAGGGGGGCGGCCATGCTGCGGATGGTGGCCCCGGCGGGAACCTCGATCTCCAGCTCGGTCCCGTCGGTGGGGTCGGCGGGGGCGCCGTAGTGCTCGGCGAGCAGGCCGCAGGCGGGCAGCAGCAGGAGGAACACGACAGGGGGCTCCAGGGGCGCGGGGCAGGGAACGGACAGCCAGCAGGCTATCGCGGGTCGACGCCGGTCGGTCGCCGGGGCATGGTTTCCTCAACCCCCCGCTCGCGGTATGAATCCGGACATGCCGCGCATGAACCCGCTCCTCGACCAGCTTGCCGACTACCCCATGGTGGAGCTGGCGCGCCGTCGTCGCGACGTGGCGGCGCGGGGGGTGCGGCTGTTCGACTTCAGCGTCGGCGACCCCCACGACCCGACGCCCGAGTTCATCCGCGAGGCGCTGTGTCGGTCGGTACCACCGCGCTGCGGGTACCCGACGGTCCGGGGAGAGCGGGCCCTGCGGGAGGCCATCGCCGGCTACGTCGACCGTCGCTTCGGCGTCCAACTCGATCCCGCCACCCAGATCCTGCCGACCTCGGGGGCCAAGGAGGCCGTCTTCCACACCCCGCTGCTGGTCATCGATCGCGACGCCGAGGACCGTGCCGTCGTCTTTCCCGACCCCGGCTACCCCGCCTACCAGCGTGGGGCGCTGTTCGCCGGCGGCGAGGCCATCGCCGTCCCCCTCGACGGTGACTTCGTCTTCCGTCCGTGGGAGCTTCCGGAGTCGGTGCTTCGGCGCACCCGGATGATGTGGCTCAACACGCCCCACAACCCGTCGGGGGCGGTGACCCGCCTGCCCGATCTGGAGCGGGCCGCCGACCTCTGCCGGCGGTACGACATCCTGCTCGTCAGCGACGAAGCCTACGCCGACCTGTACCACGACACGCCGCCGCCCTCGCTGCTCCAGGTGGGGGTAGAGGGGGTGCTGGTGCTCCACTCCCTCTCCAAGCGGTCGGGGATGACCGGCTACCGGTCGGGCTTCCTCGCCGGGGACCCCGACCTCATCGCTCGACTGGCCCGACTGCGCTCCAACCCGGGGCTCGCTCCCCAGAGCTTCGTCAACGCCGCAGCCACCGCCGCCTGGTCCGACGATGCCCACGTCGCCGAGCGTCGGCGGATCTTCCGGGAGAAGCGGGCGCTGCTCCGTCGGTTCTTCGACGAGGTCGGCATCGAGGTCCACGGCAGCGAGGGCGCCATCTACATGTGGATCCACGCTCCGGAGGGCCACGATGACGAGAGCTACGCCGCGCTGCTGCTGGAGGCCGGGATCGTCGTCAGTCCCGGACGCATCTTCGGCGTCGCGGGCGGTGGCCGCGGCTACCTCCGGCTGGCCCTGGTGCCCGAACTGGACGAGATCGCCGAGGCCATCGAGGTATGGCGGTGTCAGGTATGACCCATTACCCTTTAAAAAAGGGTAATGGGTCATACCTGACACCTTGGAGGTCCTGTGAAGGCCCGCATTGACGCCGCCTGGAACGGCACGCCTGACCGCGAGGCGGTGAACGAGGTCATGGACCGGCTCGATCGTGGCCTGCTGCGGGTGGCCACCAAGGACGACGAGGGGCGTTGGCAGGTGCACTCGTGGATCCACCGCGCAATCCTGCTGTACTTCCGCTACGCCGAGATGAAGGTCGTCGAGCTGGGGCCCTACGAGTACCACGACAAGATCCCGCTGAAGCGCAACCTCGCCGCGCAGGGGGTCCGCCTGGTGCCCCCGGGACACATCCGCTACGGCGCCCACGTCGAGCCCGGATGCGTGGTGATGCCCGGCTACGTCAACATCGGCGCCTATGTGGGTGCCGGCACCATGGTGGACACCTGGGCGACGGTGGGTTCCTGCGCCCAGATCGGGCGGGATGTCCACCTCTCGGGCGGGGTGGGCATCGGTGGGGTGCTGGAGCCGCCGGGCGCGACCCCGGTGATCATCGAGGACGGCGCGTTCATCGGCTCGCGCAGCATCGTGGTGGAGGGGGTGCGGGTCGAGGAGGAGGCGGTGCTGGGGGCCAACGTGGTGCTCACCGCCAGCACGCCGATCATCGACGTGACCGGCCCGACCGAGGTCGTCACCAAGGGGGTGGTGCCCGCGCGCTCGGTGGTCATCCCGGGCACCCGCCCGAAGCGGTTCCCGGCGGGCGAGTACGGGGTGCCCTGCGCCCTGATCATCGGTCGCCGCAGCCGCAGCACCGATCGCAAGACCTCGCTGAACCGCGTATTGCGCGAGTTCGCCGTGGCAGTCTGAGCTGCCCTCCGACGCCGTCGACCATGACGAACGTTCCGGGCAGGGCACCACCGGTCGATGCGGCATCGGGTCGGGTCGCGGTGGGGACCGCCGCCCTGCTGGCGCTGTGCTGCGTGCTGCTGGCGGCGACGGTCCCGGTGCTCGACGAGGAGAGCTACCTCGACATCGCATCCCAGCTCCAGCCCCTGCGTCCCTATGACTGGTGGCGCCCCTGGCAGCCGTGGGGGACCCACCACGAGGCCGACGCCTTCGTGTTCGCCCACCCGCCGCTGCACCTGTGGTGGGTGTACCTCGTGGAACGGGCCACACCCGGATTGTTCGGGATCCGTGGGCTCAAGCTCGTCGCGGCCGCCCCCCTTGCCCTGCTCCTCGGCTGGGCGGTCGGCGACCTCGCCCGGGCCACGACCCGTCGCCCCCTGCTGGCGGTCCTGACGTGGGTGAGCGCGCCGGTCGTCGTGCTGTGCCTGCAGCGGGGGCTGATGCCCGACCTCGGCCTCGCCGCGCTGAGCACCGTCGCCGTGGCGGCCTGGCGCCGGGCCCTGCGCGGGTCGCGCCCGGCCGCTGTCGTCGGGGGCCTGGCCCTGGCCGCGGCGTGCTGGATCAAGTACCCGGCCCTCGCCCTGGTGCCGGTGCTGCTCGTCCATGGCCGACGGCGCACCGGGAGCCTGTCGGCGACCCTGCGGAGCACCTGGCCGTTCTGGGGGGCGATGGCCGTACCCTTGTCCATCGGGGAGGGGTGGCTGGCCCTGCTCTACGGCCGGCTGCACCCGGTCGAGGTGCTGCGCCGGGCTGGAGAGATCAGTCGGGGTGCTCCCACCACGCGGGCCCTCGGCCTGTTCGCACGCCTGGCCTTCTGCGCCGTCCCGGCTGCGCTGTTGCTGCGAGGGCATCGGCGGCACCTCGTCTCGGGGGCCGTCATCGGGGCCCTGGCGGTGGCCCTGGCGTGGGGACCCGCCGGCCTCGACACCGGGCTCGCGCTGCGGGTGTGGCCCTGGGCTGCCGTCGGCGGCGCCCTGTTCATCGCCACCCTCGCCTCGATGCGCGCCCCGGGCGCCGACCGGGGCCCGGGAGAGCCCGGCGACACCCTGCTGCTGGGGGGATGGGTGATCGCGGTGATCGCCGCGGTGTTCTTCGGCCACAACTTCGCCGCGCCCCGGTACCTGCTGCCGGCGGTGGCCCCCCTCTGCCTGCTGCTGACCCGGGCCGTCGACGCTCGCCCCGCCGGACGCCACCTGCTGGCGGCCGGGGTGGTGGTCGGGCTGTCGGCGAGCGCCATCCTGACCCTGGCCGAGCACCGCTTCTTCGTCGCCGCCGACCGGCTTGCCGCCCGCATCGCGGATTCGTGGGCCTCCCCGGGGGCGTTCACCGGGGAGTGGTCCTTCCGGTGGCGGATGCGCCAGGAGGGGTGGAGCTACTACGGTCCCGACACCGACAGCGGCACCCTGGTCGTCGCGCCCCTGTCCTCGTCGCCGGGACCCCTGCCGGACGTCAAGGAGCACGTCGCCGACTACAGCTTCGACCGCTTCGGCCCCCGCGTGGTGTGCGTCCCCTGCCGGGTGGGCTTCTACGGCGACACCCTCGGGGTGTTGCCGGTGGGCTGGAGTGACCGCCCGGTCGAGGAGGCCACCGCATGGCGGATCCGCTGAACCCGACCGGTCCCCCGGCCCAGCCCCCTTTCCGCCGAGGGCCGCCGGGCGGCCTTCCGAGCGCGCCATACCCCAGCCCGGCGCATCGAGAGGCCCACCGCCGCCGGCTCGTGCAGGCGACCAGCGGCGGCCGCCTGTTCGCCGGGATGCAGCGGCCGTGGCTGACCTGGTCCCTGGTGGGGCTGCTCGTCGCCATCCACCTGCTGCTCGGGCTGCGCCTGCTGCTGACCGACCGGGTCGGCATCGTCGGCGTCGTCACCGCCCCACGCCCCGACGCGCTGCTCATCCGCGCGGGTGCGATGTACGCGCCGCGCATCGACCACGGCGAGGTCTGGCGCCTGGTGAGCTGCATCTTCCTGCACGGCGACGGGGTGCACATCCTGTTCAACGGGGTGGCCCTGGCCGGTCTCGGCCGGCTCAACGAGGCCATCTACGGGCGGCGCCGCCTGTTGTTCCTGTTCGTGGCCGCCGGACTGGCCGGCTCGACGTTGTCCTACCTCGGCGGCCACCGCCTGAGCATCGGCGCCAGCGGCGCGGTCTTCGGGCTCATGGGCGCGCCCATCGTGTTCGGCTGGCGCCACCGCGACGAGCTGCCCCCCGGCCTGGGCGACCGGCTCCGCAGGGCGCTGATGCCCTGGGTGGTGCTCAACCTGTTCATCGGCGTCGTCGTGCCGTTCATCGACAACCTGGCCCACGTCGGCGGCCTGCTCGGCGGCTGCCTGCTGGCCCTCCTGATCGGCAACCGGGTCGTGCCCGGGCGGGAGGGTAGCGAGCTGGGGCGCAGCGTGCTGGCTGCGCTGGCGCTGGTACTCATCGGGGCGGCAGCGGCCGGTGTCGCCGGCCAGTGGCTCTGACCCGGAAGGGAACGGAGGAGGGACGATGCGGGCAGTCGTGCAGCGGGTGAGCCGCGCCTCGGTCACGGTGAAGGGCGAGGTGGTCGGCGAGATCGGGGCCGGGCTCCTGGTGCTCCTCGCCGTGGCGCCCGGCGACGGCCCGGACCAGGTCGCCTGGCTGGCCCGCAAGGTGGCCGGCCTGCGGATCTTCGCCGACGACGCCGGGCGGATGAACCGCTCCTTGCTCGAGATCGGGGGGGCGGCCCTGGTCGTCAGCCAGTTCACCCTGTACGGCGACTGCCGGAGGGGCCGCCGGCCCAGCTTCGTGGGCGCGGCCGAGCCGGCTCTGGCCGAGCGCCTGTACGAGGAGTTCTGCTCGGCCCTGGTCGAGCAGGGGGTCGGCACGGTGGCCCGGGGGCGGTTCGCCGCCCACATGCAGGTCGCCTTGACCAACGACGGCCCGGTCACCCTGGTGATCGACACGCCGGGCTGAGTGTCCGGGCGCGGTCGTGTTCCCCGCCGCTTGACAGAACGGGGGTTGGCGGCGTAGAGCGCTGGTTCCCGGGCTCGCCCCCACACCCCAGGAGACGCGATGCGTGACCACCTCATCCTGGCCGGCATGGTCGTCGCCGTGTTCAGCGGCTGCTCGTTGCTCGGCACCCCGATCGATCAGGACACCTTCTACGAGACCTTCAGCAAGGAGGCATGCAAGCAGTTGAAGAAGTGCAATCGTGGGGCATTCGAGTCGTGGTATCGGGATGTGAATGACTGCATTGATGACCTGATGAACAACGCGGATGACGCAGGGTGGCTCGACGACTGGGACAACTGCAGCTTCGATGACGACCAGGCCGCCGACTGTCTCGACACCCTCGCGACGAGTGAGTGCGACGAAGTCTACGAATACGATGCGTTTGACGATTGCGCGTTTGACGAGATTTTCTACAACTGCGACTAGCATCGAAGCGTCGGCACCAGGGCCGACTCCGGGGTCACCCGGGGTCGGCTCGTGTCGTGTCTGCGGGCGGCGAAGCCGCGTGAACGACGGGTGAGTGGAGGAGCGTTGCGACACGCCCGTGAGCTGGCCGTCGTCGTCGCCGTGGTCGCCCTCGGGGGCCTGGTCCGGGCGCTGCGGGCCACCGACGACGCGCTGCTGGGGGCCGAGCCCCTCGTGCTGGCGCTCACCGAGGTGGCGAGCGTGGCGCTGCTCGCCCTGCTGGTCAGCCTGGTCTTCGGGCGCCGGCGGCGGCCGCCGGACGCGGTGGGGGTGGCTTCGGCGTACCTCGTCCTGGCCGCGCTGGGCGCGGGGGCCCGCCAGTGGTTGCCGGAGGGGCGCGGGGCCATCGTGGTCGCGCTGGCCGCCCTGTTCCTGGGCCGCCGACTCGTCCGGCGCTGGCCGGCCCTGCGCTGGGCCCTGGCGGCCATCGCCGTCGTGCCGGCCTGGGTGGCGCTCCCGTCGGGGCGGGACGCGCTGCCTCGCGCCAAGGGAGGAGCGGGCGACCAGCGCATCGTGCTCCTCACGCTGGACACCTTCCGCGCCGACCACCTCGGCGCCATCGGCGGGAGCTGGTTCGACGTCCGGACCCCGCACCTCGACCGGCTCGCCGGGCAGGGCCTGCTGTTCACCCAGGGGGTGTCCCCGGCGCCCCTGACCCTGCCGTCGCACGCAGCCATGCTGACCGGCCAGCTCCCCGACGCCATCGGCACCGTCCAGAATGGCCGCCCCCTGCGCGGCGACGTCTCCACCGTGGCCGCCGAGCTGTCGGCCGCCGGCTGGACGACCGGGGCCTTCGTGTCGGCGGCGGTGCTCGACCGCCACAGCGGCATCGACCGGGGCTTCGCCCACTTCGACGACCTGTTCGCCGATCACCCCCTGTGGGCGCAGGGCTCCATCGCTCGCGGGCTCGTGGGCATGGGGATCCTGAACGCTCCCGCCCAGCAGCGGAGGGGCGACCGCACCGTTGCCCGCGCCCTGCGGTGGCTGGACCACCAGGCGGGCCCGGTCTTCTTGTGGGTGCACCTCTACGACCCCCACAGCCCCTATGCTCCGCCCGAACACTGGGCCTCGGCCTACGACCCGGCGCAGCCGGGGCTGCCGGGCAGCCCCGAGCAGCTCGCCCCCATGCGCCGGCGGCAGCGCACCGAGCGGGCGATGCTGTTCGACACCACCCCCCGGGACCTCCGGCCGTCGCTGGCGGCCTACGCCGGCGAGATCTCCTGGACCGACGAGGTCGCCGGGCGCCTGCTGGCGGCGTTGCGGCCGGATGACGCCGTGGTCGTCGCCGCCGACCACGGCGAGAGCCTCGTCGAGCACGGCTACTTCCTCAACCACGGCCGCCACGTCTACCAGCCCTCGGTGCGGGTGCCGATCATCGTGGTCGCCCCGGGGCACGGGGTCGCCGGCGCGCGCGACGACCACCCGACCCCGCTGACCGCCATTGCCCCCACCCTGCGCGCCCTCGCCGGCCTGCCGGCCGCAGGCAGCCTCCTCGACCGCCACGCCGCCCCGCCGGACGACGAGGAGCTGCGCTCCTACGGCGTGCTCCAGCAGGCACGCACCATGCTGGTGCTCAAGCGCCGCCAGCAGGTCGCCTGGCGGCGGGGAGACTCCAAGTGGATCGTCGACCAGCATGGCGTCGCCGAGCACTACGACCTGGCCCGGGACCCCGCCGAGCTGCACGACGACGCGGCGCAGCACCCGGACCGCGACACCTGGGCGGCGCGCGGCGTGGCCGAGATCGAGCGGATCAACGAGCTGCGCGGGCACGGGCGCGCCAGCCGGGAACAGGCCGACGCCCTGCGCGCCCTGGGCTACGTGGACGACTGATCCGCCCGGGGAGGGCCCGTGCTACCGTGCCCGGCGTGCAGCGCCCGATGACGCCGATGGCCGCATCCCTCGCACCGCGCCACGCCGAGGCCGGCGGGCCGTGATGCGCCGCACCCTCCTGGCGGCGGTGGGGGTCCACCTGCTGTCCCTGGTGATCAGCCTGGGGCTGCACCTGGGGGTGGTCGCCCCGTACCTGGTCTACCGGGAGCTGGCCTCCGACCTGGACCTGCCGGGCGAGGAGGGCGCGGAGTCCGGTCCCACCGGCAACGGCGGGGTCGAACTGCTGGAGCCGCCGGCCCCCGTCACCATCACCCTCTACGAGGGCTCCAAGACCGGCAAGCCCCCTCCCTCCTCGAAACCTGCGGCGCCGTCCGCCCCGCGGCCGGGCGGCGGCCCGCCCTCCGGGCAACCCGAGGCTCCGTCGGGCGGCGCTGCCGGTGGCTCCGCCGACAGTACCGGCCGCAGCGGCGCCCTGCCCCGGGACGGGGTGCCCGGCCGGAAGCCCCCCGGCAAGCGGCGTCCCTGCGAGCCGGTGGACGAGATCGTGCAGATCGACGACCACACCTGGCGGGTGGAGCGCGAGCTGCTGGACTACTACGCCGGACACCTGCGGCAGCTCGAGCGGCAGGTGGGGGTGGGCAGCCACCGCGGCCCGGACGGCAAGCGGGACGGCGCGCGCCTGTACCTGCCCCGGTGCAGCCTGCTCAAGCAGGCCGGGTTCCGCAACGGAGACGTCGTCCACCGCGTCAACGGCCGGAAGGTCAACACCATCCCCCAGGGGGTGGCGACCTGGCTGGCCGTGCGCAACGACCGGGTGCTTCGGGTCGAGTTGACCCGCCGCAGCGGCGAGACCCGCATCCACCGCTATCGACTGCGCTGAGGCCGGCCGCCGGCCGGTCCGCCGCCGTGCCTTCCTCCTCCCACGACCCCTTCCTCCCTCCCACCGGATCCCCATGAGACTTCCCCCCTGGCTGCAATCCGCCATCGCCGACTTCAGCCCGGAGGACCTGCTGGTCGTCGGCATGGCCGTGGTCTCCGTCCTGCTGGTGGCCATCGCCGCCGAGCGCCTGTGGATGATGGTGCGGGTGTACCGGTCCCTGCGCCACGCCCGCCGGCTCGTCGCGGTGGCCCGCACGGACGGGGTGGAGGCCGCGGGCGCGGCGGTCCCAGGCGTCCCGGGTCCCGCCGCCCCGGTGTTCCGGGCCGGCCTCGACCGGGCGCTGGGCCGGGT
>RFKJ01000670.1 GCA_003694325.1 Deltaproteobacteria bacterium | reverse complement strand
CGGCGCAGGCGAGCCAGCCGGCTCCGCACCCGGCCGAGCACCAGCTCGTCCTCGTTGGTGCGGCCCGCGGCGAAGACGAAGCCGACGAAGGCCAGGACCGCCCCCCCGGCCAGGCCGGCGCGGGTGGCGATGCCGGCGCCGTGCCCCACCCACGCCGCCGCCGCGGTGACCAGGATCGCCACGCCCAGCACGCTGAGGACCCGGCGATCGAAGGCCACGCAGCCGACCAGCCACCGAGCCTCCACGACGCGGAGCAGCGACCAGGCGGTGATGGCCACCGCGCTGCCCACCGCCGCCCCCTCCAGCCCGAGCCGGGGGATCAGCAGGGCGTTCAACGCGAGGTTGAGGCAGACCGACACGATGCCGTTGAACAGGTTGGCGCCGGAATGGCCGGCCATGCTGACCACCGTCCCCGAGGTCGCGCAGGCGACGTAGACCGCCTGGCCCATCATCAGCACGGCCAGGGCTCGGCCACCGGTGGCATACCGGGCATCGAAGACCCGCAGCACGAGATCAGGGACCAGCAACAGGACGATGTAGGCCGGTGCTGCGACGATCAGCAGCCACCGGGTCACGACCCGCAGCAGCGCCTGGAGCCGGTCGCGCTGCTGGCTGTAGACCAGCTCGGACACCACCGGGCCGAACATCGTGGTCGAGGCCATGACCGGCAAGGCGCCGAGCTGGGCGATCATGGTGGCGATCTTGTAGACGCCGACGTCGGAGAGGGCGGCCAGCGCCGTGAGCATGAGGATGTCGATGCGCAGGTTGGCCTGGTACAGCGACCGTGCCAGTGACTGGGGAATCGAGTAGCGGAGCAGGGGGATCAGCTCGATCCGCAGGGCGACGGTGCGATCGGCCAGCAGCCGACCGTACTGCCGGAGGAACCAGGACAGCCCGTGCAGGACGGACAGGCCGTAGGCCACGGCCAGCGCCCACAGCGCCCCGGTCTCCCCCGCTCCGAGCGCCAGGGCCGCCCCGGCGGTCACCAGGATGAGGGCGGGAAGCCCGAGCTGCAGCACCAGGGCCTGCCCGCGCATGTCCCGGGCCGCCACGAGCCCCCCGGTGAGGACGGCCAGCATGGTGCCCAGGAAGACGCTGGCCGCGCCGATGGGCAGCGCCGAGACGGCCGCGGCCTTGTCGGCGGGTGCCGCGAGTTGCTGGCTGGCCAGCCACAGCCCCCCGCTGAACAGGGCGCCGGCGACCACGCCGATCCCGAGGCAGGCCACCAGGGTGCCCTTCAGCCGCGCCTGCTCTCCCGCCTGGCGATAGCGCGCCCCGAAGTAGACGATCCCGCTGTCGGTGCCCAGGGCCGCGAGGCTGACCAGGGTGGCGACCACCGTCTGGACGAAGCTGTAGACCCCGAAGGCCGCCGGGCCCAGGAACCGGGCCAGGACCCAGTTGATCGCGAAGCGCAGGGCCCGTTCTCCCACCCCCCCGGCCATGACCACGGCCGAACCCTTGGCGATGGCGGCCGCATCGGTGGCCACCTGCTGTGCCGCCGCTGCCCCGTCGGTCGGCCCGGCTGTGCTGTCGCGGTCCTGGTCCGGCATCGCCGCCTCGTAACGCGGGGGCCGGCGGCTACCTGTCGCCCGGGCAGGTCGTTACGACCCGCCCATGCCCGCTCTCGACTTCGTCCTGGTCGGTGCGCCCAAGTGCGGCACCACCGCCATGTACCGGTGGCTGGCCGGCCACCCGGGGATCTTCCTGCCCGCCAAGGAACTGCACCAGTGGGGAGGCGACCTCCACCACCGGCGGCCTCCTCGTAGCCGCGAGGAGTACGAGGCCCTGTGGGCCGCCGCCCGCCCCGACCAGCTCCTCGGCGAAGTCGCCGTCTGGTACCTCATGAGCACCGCCGCACCGGACGAGCTGCACGCCATGGCCCCGGAGGCCCGGATCATCGCCATGCTCCGCGAGCCGGTGGCCATGCTGCACAGCCTGCACAGCCAGCTCGTGTACAGCGGCGAGGAGGACATCACCGACTTCGAGGCCGCCCTGGCCGCCGAGGCCGATCGCCGCCAGGGGCGCCGCATCCCCTCCAGCACCCACGCCGGCCTGGAGGCGCCCCCCGACGAGTGCCTCCACTACCGGCGGGTGGTCGACTACGCCCCCCAGGTGCGCCGCTGGCGCGCCCGCTTCGGGGCCGACCGGGTCCTGGTCCTCCTCCACGACGACCTCAAGGCCGACGCCGCCGGCACCTTCCGCCAGGTGCTGGAATTCATCGGGGCGGACCCCGACTGGTCCCCCGACTTCGACGTGGTCAACCCCAACAAGACCGCCCGCAGTCGCCGCGCCCAGCGGCTGGTCCAGGCCCTGCGGTGGGGGCCGTGGAACCGGCTGGTCCCGCCGGGCCGCGTCCGCACCGGACTGCGCCGGGGGTTCGAGCTCCTGCAGGCCCTCAACACCCGCTATGCGCCCCGCTCTCCGCTGGACCCGCAGCTCGCCGCCCGCCTGCGCGCCGAGCTGCGCCCGGGGATCGAGGACCTCGAGGTCGAGCTGGGCCGCGACCTGTCGCACTGGAAGGCCTGACCGCCGTCCTCAACGCAGCTTGTCCCGCACCCGGCCCAGCAGCCCCCGCGCCGCCCCGCGGGCCCGCACCCGCGCGTTGCCGGCCACCCCGGCCACCGTGCGCGGCGGGTGCTGCAGCCGGAACACCAGCGGCACCTCCAGGACGACGTCGTGGTGGATGCCGTGCTCCCACAGCCCGTCCTCTCCCCAGGCATCGCCGTGGTCGGCGCAGACCAGGGTGTTGGCGTGGGCGAAGCGCGCGAGCAGAGGCTCCAGGCGCGCGTCGACCCACTCGATGCAGGCGAGCTGGCGGCGGCGACACTCGTCGGCGTCGTTGTTCTCGCCGAAGGGCACGCAGGGGTTGTCCTTCGACCAGCCACACCCCTCGTGCCAGTAGGGCACGTGGGTCTCGCCGACGTTGAGGAAGCAGAACACCCGCTCGCCGTCCAGCTCGTCGAGGCGGTCCTGCAACCAGCGGAGCTGGGCATCGAGGCTCCAGGTGTTCCCCGGGTAGAAGAAGTGGTCGAAGTCCTCGGTGAGGTTCTGGCCGGTGAGCGTGTCGGGGTCGAACCAGCCCGCTGCCCCAGCGCCCACCGCGGTGAAGCCGATCCGCCGCAGGCCGTCGATGACGTTGCGCCCCCGAACCGCCAGGAACTCGGTTCCCTTGCTGGGAAAGGCGGCTCCGGCGATCTTGAAGATCTTGCCGTACTTGGGGTTGACGAGCGGCTCGGCTCGGGACGCCACCCCCGGGGTGAAGCCCATGAACATCGCCGCGTGGCTGGCGTAGGTGAAGTTCCCCGGTGCCATGGCCCGGTGGACGGGACCCAGGCGCTTGATGTGGGGGGCCGCCGCGGCCGAGAAGCTGTCGTAGCGGCAACTGTCGAGGGTCACGAACAGGATCGACGTGCGGTCCAGCATGCATGCTCCAAGCGGCCGGGGGACCGCCCCGGCGCCGGCTCCCTATAGGCCGATTTCGAGCAGCATGTAGACCGCACCGGCGTCGGTCCCCCCGCGGTCGGAGTTGCGGGCCGACACCATCAGCACGTCCCGGCCGGTGGCGTTGGTGTCGCCGGCAAAGCCGAGCACGCCGCCGGCGTTGTCGCCGCTGGTCTCTCCCTCGACCACCGCCAGCGCGTCGGTCAGGGTCGTCCCGGCGCCCAGCGGGCTCAGGAAGACGTAGGTCAGCCCCTGGCCCACCGATCCGCCACTGGGCGCCCCGACCAGCAGGTCGAACCGACCGTCCCCGTCGAAGTCCCCGTCGCCGGCCAGCGCCTCGCCAAGCTGATCGCCGCTGTCCTCGCCGTAGATGATGGAGTCGGCCACCGCGGTGATGTCGCTGCCATCCAGGGCGGTCGCGGCGGTCGTCCCGGCCAGCAGGTAGACCGCGCCGGCGTCGGCGCCCACCGTGTCCTCCAGGTTGGCACCCACCGCCAGCTCGTCGGCGCCGTCGTCGTCCTGGTCGCCGAGGAAGGCCACCGCCGAACCGACCTGGTCGTTCTCGGTCGCCGCCAGGAGCTTGACGTCGGCATCGGCCAGGGAGATGTCGCCATCGAGTGGCCCGAGGACGAGGTAGGCGGCCCCCCCGACGACCCCGACCGTGGCGTCCTTCGGCACGCCGACCACCAGGTCGCGGCTGCCGTCGCCGTCGAAGTCGCCGCTGGCGTCGAAGACCTGTCCCACGCCGTCGCTGTCCGACTCGCCGGTGACCTTGGCCGTCCAGTCCTTGTCGGGGCCCAGGTCGAGGAGCCCCGCCGGGAGGGGGGCGGCGAACACGTAGATGGCCCCGGCGTCGCTGGCGCCGGCGTCGTCCCCCGAGGCCCCGAACAGCAGGTCGGCGACCCCGTCGTCGGTCAGGTCGGCGACCGCCACCTCGATGCCGAGGTAGTCGTAGGACGACTCCCCCAGCCAGGTGGAATCGGCGTCGGCCGCCGAGATCTTGCCGCTGGTCCCGATGCCGGCGCCACTGAACAGGTAGACCGCGCCGGCGGCGCTCGCGCCCTCCTCGTCGCTGGGGGCGCTCACGACGACGTCCGGCACTCCGTCATCGTCGAGATCCTCTCCGCCGGCGACCGCCCGGCCGAGCTTGTCCCCGCCGTCGATGCCCTCGAAGACCGTGCCGGTCACGCCCAGCTCCAGCACGTCGCCCGCCGTGACCGGCCCGAAAGCGAGGTAGGCCGCCCCGGCGTCGCTCTCCACGCGGTCGCTGTGGCGGGCGCCGATGAGGTAGTCGTCGAACCCGTCGCCGTTGATGTCGCCCGCCGTGCCCACGGACACGCCGGCGTCGTCCAGGGAGTTCGCCCCCAGCCAGGTGACCTCGGCCTCGGTGAGGGGGAGGTGGCAGCTGCTGACGATGTCGTCGCAGTCGTTGTCGACGCCGTCGTTGCACAGCTCCTCGGCGGCGGGATTCACCGTGTCGAGCTTGTCGTTGCAGTCGTCGGGGACGTCGGTGTAGTCGGCGGGCCGGGTGCAGGAATCGGTGAGCGAGTCGCTCACGCCGAACCCGTCCCCGTCGCCGTCGTAGTACCAGCTCGTCGCATCGACGGCGGTCGACTCGTCCGCGCCATCGGCGCAGTTGTTGTCGATGCCGTCGCAGACCTCGACGGCGGCGGGATTGACGGTGGCGAGGTCATCGTCGCAGTCGTCGTTGTTGTCGACGTAGTCGTCCGGTGCCTCGCAGGCGAGGACCGCCTTGTCGGGGCTGCCGTAGCCGTCACCGTCGCCGTCGCCGTACCACAGGTTCGTCGGGTCGTAGAGGGTGTCGTCGTCCTCGTCGTCGATCAACCCGTCGCAGTCGTTGTCGATGCCGTCGCAGAGCTCGTCGGCAGCCGGGCTGATGCGATCGTCGGCGTCGTCGCAGTCCTCCCCGTTGAGGGCGAACCCGGCGGGCTGGCCGCAGGCAAGGGCGACCTCGTCCTCGACCCCGTAGCCGTCGGCGTCGGCGTCCAGGTACCAGACGGCCCCCGCGCCGTCGTCGATCTCCCCGTTGCAGTCGTCATCGACCTCGTTGCACCGCTCGACGGCGTCGGGATGGACCTCCGGGTCTTCGTCGTTGCAGTCGATGTCCTGGTCGTAGCCGTCCCCGTCCCGGTCCTTGCTGCACCCGGCGAGGAGGAGGGAGAGCACAAGCGTGGTGAGTCGTGGCATGGTCCGGTCTCCGAGGGTCCTGGCACCGACCGAGGCATAGCCGGTGTGGGGCTCAGTCGCTCAGTGGACGCCTACCCCGAAATGCATCACCACAGGCCAGGACCGGACGACGCCCGCCCGCCATCCCCACCTCTCGCCCGGGTGCTGGCGCCGGTGCTCGCGGTGGTGCTGCCCATCGCCCTGCGGGCCCTGTTCCGCGCCGACCTGGATGTCTACGACGCCCGCGACGAGCGCCTGTTCCACCACCCCACCATCCAGGCCTTCGCCGCCGCCCTGCCCCGGCCGGACCTCTCCGACTATCCCTCGGCCACCGGCCCCCTCTACCACCTGCTCCTGGCACCCATCTGCGCCTGGAGCGGGGACTCGCTGCTCGCGCTGCGCCTGGCCACCCTGGCGCTGGCGCTCGCCGGGTTGGTGCTGGTGGCCGCCCTGGTGGTCCGGTCCTCGTCGGCGCCGTGGTGGGGCCTGTCTCTCCTGCTGCTGCCGCTGGGGCTGTCCCCCTACTTCCTGGGGCCGGCCGTCCGCCTGTCGACCGATGATGCCGCGCTCACCTTCGTCGTCCTGGCCCTGCTGGCCCTCGACCGGGCCCGCCGTCGGGACTGGGACCCGGCGGTCATGCTCCTGGCCGCCACCGCGGCGGCCGCCGCCCTGCTCACCCGCCAGGTCCACGGGTGGTTGGTGGGGGTGCTGGCCCTGGCACCGTGGATCCCCGCGCCGCGGGTCGGTCACCGCCCCTCGACCCGCCGCCTGGCCGCAGCGGCCACGTCGGTCGTCCCCGTCGCCGCCTTCGCGCCCCTGGTGGCCCTGTGGGGCGGGCCGACCCCGCCCTCCTTTGCGGAGCACGACGCCGGGCTGAACGTCGAGGTGCTCCAGACCGAGCTGGCCGTCCTCGGGGCGCTCGCCCTGCCCGTTGCGCCGTGGCTGCTGCGGGCGCTCGGGCCGCGGGGGCGCATCGGGGCGCTGGTCGGGGGGGCGCTCGGCGGTGGCCTGCT
>RFKJ01000669.1 GCA_003694325.1 Deltaproteobacteria bacterium | reverse complement strand
CTTCGACGTGGTCTTCTTCGTCGCGGTCTTCTTGGCGGTGGTCTTCTTCGTCGCCGTCTTCTTGGCCGTGGTCTTCTTGGCGGTGGTCTTCTTGGCGGTGGTCTTCTTCGACGCGGTCTTCTTCGTCGCCGTCTTCTTCGCTGTCGTCCTGCGCGTCGTCCTCCGGGGGCGCTTGGGCGCCTGTTCGCGCACCCGGATCAGCTCGATGGCCCGATCCAGCTCGATGGACAGCGGGTCCATGTCCTTGGGAAGCGAGGCGTTCGTCTCCCCGTCGGTGACATAGGGCCCGTACCGGCCGCTCATCAGCTTGATGGCCCGCCCGGTGGAGGGGTCCTCGCCGAGATCCTTGAGGGGCTCGGGACCGCGCCGGGCCTTCGCCGTGGCCAGCAGCGTCCGCGCCTCGTCGAGGGTGATCTCCAGCACGTTGAGGTGGGCCGGGATCGTGCGGCTGGTCCGGCCTCGCTTGACGTAGGGCCCGTACCGGCCATTGGCGGCGATGACTTCCTCGCCCGTGTCGGGGTCCGTCCCCAGGCTGCGGGGCAGCGACAGCAGCTTGAGCGCCAGGTCCAGGTCCAGGTCCTGGGGGGTCATCCCCCGCAGCAGCGAGGCCCGCTTGGGCCGGCCGTCCCCGTCGGCCTCGCCAAGCTGCACGTAGGGGCCGAACCGACCGTGCATCAGGTAGACCATCCGGCCGCTCTCGGGGTCGACGCCCAGCTCGATCGGCCCGTCCTTCTTGCGGCTGAGCAGCTCGACGGCCCGCTCCACGGTCAGCTCGTCGGGCGGGATGTCGTCGGGCACGTCGGCCCGATCCTCGCCGCGTTCGAGGTAGGGACCATATCGGCCGATACGCACCACGATGGGGTTTCCGTCATCGTCCTGGCCGAGGGTGACGGTGCAGACCTCGCGGGGATCGATGCGTTCGGCGGCTTCCTCCAGCCGGACGTGCAGGCCCTCGGCGCCCTGGTAGAAGGCCCGGAGGTAGGACAGGGCATCGGCCTGCCCGATGGCGATCTCGTCGAGGCGGTCCTCCATGCGGGCGGTGAAGTCGTAGTCCACCAGCCAGCCCAGGTACTCCTCCAGCAGGCGGACCACGGCGAAGGCGGTGAAGGTCGGCACCAGGGCCGAGCCCTTCTTGAACACGTACTCGCGCCGCAGGATGGTGTCGATGATGCTGGCATAGGTGGAGGGCCGGCCGATCCCCCGCCGCTCCAGCTCCTTGACGAGGGAGGCCTCCGTCAGGCGGGCCGGCGGCTTGGTGGTGTGCTCGCGCGGTGTCACCGCCTCGGTGGAGAGCACGTCCCCCTCCTTCAGCGGCGGCAGGATGCGCTCCTGGTCGGCGAGCGCCTCGTCCGGATCATCCGCCCCCTCGACGTAGGCGCGGCGGTAGCCGGGAAAGGCGATGGTCTTGCCCCGCGCCTCGAAGACCGAGGCCAGCTCCCCCTCGCCCACCTCGATGCGCACCGCGGTCGAGAATCCCCGGGCGTTCTCCATCTGCGACGCGACGGTCCGCTTCCAGATCAGCTCGTAGAGGCGTCGCTCGTCGGCCCCCAGTTCCCGCGCCGCCTCGGCGATGGTCCGAAACCGGCTGCCCGCCGGCCGGATGGCTTCGTGGGCCTCCTGGGCGTTCTTGACCTTGCCCTTGTAGATCCGGGGCTTCGACGGCAGGTACTCCGGGCCGTACTGCTCGCGGATCAGGTCCCGGGCGGCCCGGATGGCTTCCTGGGACAGGGTGGTCGAGTCCGTCCGCATGTAGGTGATCCAGCCGGTCTCGTAGAGATGCTGGGCCACCGACATGGTCCGCCGCGCCGTCCAGTTCAGCTTGCGGTTTGCTTCCTGCTGGAGGGTGCTGGTGGTGAACGGAGGAGCCGGCTTGTCCGTGGTCGGCTTCTTCTCGACCGAGATGACCCGCGCCGGCTGGCCGACGAGGCCGGCCGCCAGCGCCTCGGCGGTCTGCTGGTCGAGCACCCGGACACCCTTGCGCTTGAGCCGTCCGTCCTGGCCGAAGTCCCGCCCGCGAGCGATCCGCTGGCCCCCGACTCGATCCAGGTCGGCGTCCAGCGCGCCCTGCGGACCGGCGAACCGGCCCGAGGCGTCCCACCAGGTCGCCGGCTGGAAGGCCATTCGCTCCCGCTCGCGCTCCACGATGAGCCGCACCGCCACCGACTGCACACGCCCCGCGGACAGCTTCGGCCGGATCTTCTTCCACAGCAGGGGCGAGACCTCGTAGCCGTAGAGCCGATCGACGATGCGCCGGGCCTCCTGGGCCCGCACCAGGTCCTGGTCGATGTCCCGGGGTTGCTGGAGGGCCCGCTGGATGGCCTCCCGGGTGATCTCGTGGAAGACCAGCCGCCGGACCGGCACCTTGGGCTTCAGTACCTCGTAGAGGTGCCAGGAGATGCTCTCCCCCTCCCGGTCCTCGTCGGTGGCCAGGTAGAGCTCGTCGGCGTTCTTGAGCAGCTCCTTGAGCTTCTTCACCTGGGGCTTCTTGTCGGCCGGCACCACGTAGAGCGGCTTGAAGTCGGCGTCGACGTCCACCCCGAGCCGGGCCCACTTCTCCTTCTTGTAGCGGGCGGGGATTTCGCTGGCCCGCCCGGGCAGGTCGCGGATGTGGCCGACCGAGGCCTCGACCTTGAAGTCGCCGCCCAGGTACTTCTCGATGGTGCGGGCCTTCGCGGGAGACTCGACGATGACAAGGGGCGTGCCCATGGTGCCTCGGGATTCGGATGCCGGAATGGGAATGCGCGGTGGACTGCGACGCGGGCGGACCGTCGACCGAGCCACTGGACGTGCTGCCCGGGGTCCAGGCCCCGTTGCCTACACCAGGGCCGGTCGGCACGCAAGTTGCCACCGGCCGACCCGCGCCGGCCCCGGAGGGCCTGCGGACCCCGAACGCGCCCCCCGAACGCCCGGCCCCGGGGCGGGTGGCACGCCCCCTCCCACCCCCGGGGGGGCCTGCAGGGGCTACCATGGCGACGTGGCCTCCGACCCGACCGATCCTGACCTCGCCCGCTGGCTCGACCACCTGCGAGCAGAACGCGCGGCGTCTCCCCACACCCTGCGAGCCTACGCCGGCGACCTGGGCAGCCTGTCGGACTTCCTCGCCGAGCGGGGCCGATCCCTCTCCACGGCGACCCTGGCGGACCTGCGGGCCTGGCTGGGCCGACAGGGGCGTGGCAGGCGGCGCCCCGCCCCGGCGACCCTGGCCCGCCGGATCGCGGCGACCCGTTCCTTCTACCGCTGGATGTGGCGAACCGGTCGGATCGATGCCGACCCGGCGGCCCGCCTGCGGGCGCCACGCGCTCCCCGCCGGGCACCTCGCTTCCTGGAGATCGACGAGGCGGCGGCGGTCGTCGAGCACCCCACCCAGGACGGGTGGTTCGCCCTTCGCAACCGGGCACTCCTCGAGCTGCTCTACGGCGCGGGGATCCGCGTCGGCGAGGCCGCGGCGGTCCGCGTCGAGGACCTCGACCTCGATCGGCGCCTGGTCCGGGTCCACGGCAAGGGGGGCAAGGAGCGGATCGTCCCCTTCGGGCCCCCCGCCGCCGACGCCCTGCGCGCCTGGCTGGAGGCGCGGGGAGCCGGGGGCGGGGCCCTGTTCCTCAACAAGCACCGGACCCCGCTGTCCACGCGCTCGATGTGGCGGATCGTCCGGGACGCCGGGGCCCGCGTGGGGGTGCCCGACACCCATCCCCATGCGCTCCGTCACTCCTGCGCCACCCACATGCTCGCCGGCGGCGCCGACCTGCGGGGGATCCAGGAACAGCTCGGCCACGCCTCGCTGTCGACCACCCAGCGGTATACCCACGTCGACGCGGCCCACCTGCTGCGGGTCTACCGGGCCGCGCACCCGCGCGCGGCTGCGCCGCCGCCCCCCGACGACGACCGCGAGCCGGGCTGACCCGCCGCCCGACCCCGTCGGGCTATCGTCGACCCCATCCCCGCTGCGCCCATCCTGGAGACCTGGTCGATGCCCGCCCCTGACCTGACCCCGGAACAGCAACAGGAACTCGACCGGTTGTACGCCCTGGCCGAAGCCCAGGACCTCTACGGGCTCCTCGGTGTCCACGTCGACGCCGACGCCAACGAGATCCAGCAGGCCTACTACGCCCTGTCCCGGAAGTGGCATCCCGACCGGTTCTTCCGGAAGGACCTCGGCGAGTACGCCGAGCGGCTGGAGATCGCCTTCGTGATGATCACCCAGGCCTACAAGACCTTGACCGACCCGATGAAGCGGCGGCAGTTCAACCGCGAGAACCAGGCGCGGCTGGAGCGGGAGGCCGAAGCGGCCCGGGCCCGGGCCCGGCGCCAGCCGCGCCAGGCCCCCCCGCCACCCCCGGTGACGCGGAGCGATGGCCGCGAGAGCATCCGGGACCGGCTGGCCCGGAACGCCGAGAAGCGATCGGCCAGCAGCATCGCGGCGGGCCGGCGGATCCGCGAGCGGATGGAGGCCCGGGTCCGGGCGCGCCTCCTCGAGCAGCTCCGCAAGGCCCGGACCTTCTACGAGACGGGGCTGCAGGACATGGAGGCGGGCCGGGTGATCAAGGCCGCCGGCGCCTTCGAGCTGGCGTGCCAGTACGACCCGCACAACGAGACCTACCGCCAGCAGCTCGAGGTCGCCAAGGAGCAGGCCCGGGCAGCGCGGATCGCCCAGCTCGTGGTGCAGGGGGAACAGGCCGAGAGCTACCAGCAGGTCAAGCAGGCGATCCATTTCTACCGCCAGGCGGTGGAACTGGGCCCGACGGACGGCAAGGTCTACCACCGCCTCGGCAACCTGGTGCGCCTGGACGAGAACGACGACCGCGAGGCGCTGGCCCTGTTTCGCAACGCCGTCAAGTACAGCCCGGACGTGCCGGAGTTCCGGATGTCCCTGGGAGAGCTGTACCAGGAGCTGGGCCTGCGGCTCAATGCCCGCCGCGAGTTCCAGGCCGTGCTGGAGCTGGACCCGAACCACGAAGGGGCTCGCGCCGCCCTGAAGTCGCTGTGATGGCCGCCCCCTGGTGGGCGCGCCCGATCGCCGCGGGAACCATGACCGAGCCGGTTCCCCTCCGGAGAAGCCCATGACCGCCTCGCACCCTCCCCGCAACATCGTCGTCACCGGCCTGCAGTGGGGTGACGAGGGCAAGGGGAAGATCGTCGACCTCCTGGCCGCCCGCAGCCGCTACGTCGTCCGGTTCCAGGGCGGCAACAACGCCGGACACACCCTGGTGGTCGACGGGGAACGGATCGTGCTGCACGTCGTCCCCAGCGGCATCCTCAACGAGGGCGTCTGCTGCGTGGTGGGCAACGGCGTGGTGGTGGACCCCGAGGTCCTGGTGACCGAGCTGGACGCGCTGGAGGCCCGCGGCGTCGCGGTCCGGGGCGACCGCCTGCTGGTCAGTCCCCAGGCCCACGTGATCATGCCCTACCACCGGACGCTGGATGCCTGCCGGGAGTCGGCGCTGGGGGGCAAGAAGATCGGCACCACTCGGAAGGGCATCGGCCCCACCTACGAAGACAAGGTCGCCCGGCGGGGGGTGCGGGTCGAAGACCTGCTCGACGAAGACGCCCTCGCAAACCGCCTCGAAGCGATCCTGCCGCAGAAGAACCGCCAGCTCGTCGAGTGGTTCGGGGACGCCGCCTGGACCGTCGACGAGCTGCTGCACTGGGCCCGCCCCCTGGCCGACCGGCTCCGCCCCCACGTCGCCGACACGGTCACTCCCCTGCACCGGGCCATCCAGGCCGGCGATCCCATCCTGTTCGAGGGCGCCCAGGGCACCTTCCTCGACGTGGACCACGGCACCTACCCCTTCGTCACCTCCAGCAACACGGTGGCCGGCCAGGCATGTGCCGGCACCGGGGTCGGCCCCACCGCGATCGACGCCGTGGTGGGCATCGCCAAGGCCTACTGCACCCGCGTCGGCGCCGGCCCGTTCCCGACGGAACTCGACGACGACCAGGGCGCCCGCATCCGCGAGGTCGGCCACGAGTACGGCGCCACCACCGGACGCCCACGGCGGTGCGGCTGGTTCGACGCCACCCTCGTCCGCCACGCCGTCATGCTCAACGGCACCACCCACCTCGCCCTGACCAAGCTCGATGTCCTGAGCGGCTTCGAGTCGATCTTCGTGGGGGTCGGCTACGCCGAGCGGGCCACCGTGCCCACCGGGGCCGAGGCGATGGCCGCCGTCACCCCCATCTACGAAGAGCTGCCCGGCTGGTCCGAGGACCTCCGAGCCTGCCGGTCCTGGGACCAGCTTCCCGCCGCCTGCCGCGCCTACATCGACCGGATCGAGGAGCTGTGCGGCGCCCCGATCGGCCTGGTCAGCGTCGGCCCTGGCCGCGACGAGGTCATCGTCCGGGACCCGCTGTTCGGGTCCGTCGACTGAAGCCCGCGGCCCGGCCAGGCGAGCAGGGATTGCCACCCCCCGCCCCCCTCGTTAGATGCCTCGGCGCTGAGGGTCGCTAGCTCAGCTGGAAGAGCACCGGACTTTTAATCCGAGGGTCACAGGTTCGAGTCCTGTGCGACCCACCCCTCCCTCCAGCAGCTCCATTCCTCGGCCATCCACCGCACCCCATCGTCTAGTCTGGTCTAGGACACCGGGTTTTCATCCCGGCAACACGGGTTCGAATCCCGTTGGGGTGACCACTTCCCGCCCCGCCCGCCCGGCGACCTTGCGAGGCCCGGGCGGGCGGTTGGCGGTTGGACGTCACCGGCGCGGTTGGGCATGATCCACCCCACCCCGATGACTTCCGAAGCCACCACCCGCAAGACCTTGATCGACGCCGCCCTGCGCCTCGCGGGTTGGCAGCTCGACGACCCCACCCAGGTCGTCGAGGAGTACGTCATCGACCTGGTCGAGGCGGGCGTGGCGCCGCCCATCGTCGCCGAGCGCGGCTTCGGCAAGCACTACGGCAAGCACTACGGCAAGCAGTACGCCGATTACGCCCTGCTCTCTCGCGGGCGCGTGGTCGCCGTCGTCGAGGCCAAGAAGACCGCCAAGGCCGCCGAGCTGGGCCAGGAGCAGGCGCTTACCTACGCCCGCAACATCCAGCGGCTCCAGGGCGGGCGCATCCCCTTCGTGCTCTACACCAACGGCCACGACATCTACCTGTGGGAGGTCGACGAAACCCCGCCCATCAAGGTTCACGGCTTCCCTTCGCCGCTGGACCTGGAGTGGATGGACCAGCGCCGCCAGACTCGCAACCCGCTGTCCGTCGAGCTGATCGACACCGCCATCGCCGGGCGCGACTACCAGATCGGCGCCATCCGGGCGGTGCTCGAAGGCATCGAGGCCAAGCGCCGCAACTTCCTGCTGGTCATGGCCACCGGCACCGGCAAGACCCGCACGGCGATGGGCCTCATCGACGTGCTGCTGCGTGCCCGCTGGGCCAAGCGGGTCCTCTTCCTGGTCGACCGCGTCGCGCTGCGCGACCAGGCCATCGACGCCTTTCGCGAGCACCTGCCCGACAGCCCCCACTGGCCCCGCATCGAAGGAACGCGCGTCGAGCAGACCTGGGACCCGAACCGCCGGCTCTACTGCACGACCTACCCGACGATGCTCAACCTCATCCAGGCCGGCGCCGCGCCCCCGGGCGCCTCCGGCGCCGGGCCCGCGTCCTGGATCTCGCCGTACTTCTTCGACCTCATCATCGCCGATGAGAGCCACCGCAGCATCTACAACGTCTACCGCTCGGTCCTCGACTGGTTCACCGGCATCAAGCTGGGGCTGACCGCCACGCCTCGGGACCACATCGACCACGACACCTTCGCACTCTTCGACTGCGACACCCACGACCCGACCTACGCCTACACCTTCGAGCAGGCCATCAGTCACGATCCGCCCTACCTGTCGGACTTCGAGGTGCTGCGGGTCCGCAGCAAGTTCCAGCTCGAGGGCATCAAGGGCGGCGTGCTGCCGCCTGCGGTGCAGAAGCAACTCATCGCAGAGGGCAAGGACCCCTCCGAGATCGACTTCGAGGGCACCGACCTGGAGTACCGGGTCACCAACGCCGGCACCAACGCGCTCATCGTGCGCGAGTTCATGGAGGAGAGCATCAAGGACCCGACGGGCACCCTGCCCGGCAAGTCCATCTTCTTCGCCATCTCGAAGGGTCACGCTCGCCGGCTCGCCGCCCTGTTCGACAAGCTCTACCCGGAGCACGCCGGCAAGCTGGCGCGGGTGCTCGTGTCGGAGGACCGCTTCGTCTACGGCAAGGGCGGCCTGCTCGACCAGTTCAAGCACCAGGACATGCCACGGGTCGCGATCTCCGTCGACATGCTCGACACCGGCGTGGACGTGCCCGAGGTCGTCAACCTGGTCTTCGCCAAGCCGGTCTACAGCTACACCAAGTTCTGGCAGATGATCGGCCGCGGCACCCGCGTGCTCGACCCCGGCAAGCTCAAGCCCTGGTGCCCGGCCAAGGACCGCTTCCTCATCATCGACTGCTGGGGCAACTTCGAGTTCTTCCAGATGCACCCCAAGGGCAGGGAGCCCGGCGAGCAGGTCGCCCTGCCGGTCCGCCTGTTCCGCGCCCGCCTGGACCAGCTCGAAGCCGCGCTCGCGGCCGGACGGCAGGACGCTGTCGCCCACGCCGTCGCAGGCCTGCGCGCAGACCTCGCCGCGCTGCCCCGCAACAACGCCGTCGTCGCCGAGGCCGCCGCCACCCTGCAGCGCGTGGGTGCCGATACCTTCTGGCAGCACCTGGGACCGGCCGACCTGGGCCTGCTCCGCAGCGTGGTGGCGCCGGTCCTGCGCGTGCGCTCGGGCGTCGAGTCCAAGGCCATGCGCTTCGAGACCGAGGTGGTCGACCTCGGCACGGCGCTGGTCACGGACAACGGCGAGGCGGTCGAGGTGCTCCGCGAGAGCGTGCTGGAGCAGGTCCGCGAGCTGCCCCTCAGCGTCAACGTCGTCGCCGCCGAGCAGGCGTTGATCGAGGCGGTGCAGGGCGCGGACTGGTGGGAGGCCCCGAGCCCGGCCGACCTCGCCGATCTCGCCAGGCGGCTCGCCCCCTTGATGCGGTACCGCCAGCAGCGCCGCGACCCGATGATGTCGCTGGACCTCGCCGACCTGCGGGTGGTCAAGGAGAAGCTCGACTTCGGCACCGAGCACGCCGGGCTCACGACCGCGGCCTACCGTGAGCGCGTCGAGGCCTACGTCCGCGCCCTGGTCGAAGACAACGAGGTCATGCGCCGTATCGCCGAGGGCGCCGAGCCCGGCGAGGACGAGCTGCAGGCCCTGGCCGCGCTGCTCGCCGGCCAGGACCCGGCGATCACCGAGGACCTGCTGCGAAAGGTCTACGACGTGCGGAGCGCCCGGCTGGTGCGCCTGCTGCGGCACGTCCTGGGCCTGGAGCGCCTGCCCTCGTGGCCCGAGTCCGTGACCGCCGCCTTCGACGAGTTCATCGCCGCCCACACCACGCTCACCGAACTGCAGATCCGCTTCCTCCAGACGCTGCGGACCTTCCTGCTCCAGAACCGCCGGCTGGAGCGCAAGGACCTGCTCGACGCGCCCTTCACCCAGCTCCACCCGCGAGGCATCCGGGGCGTGTTCCGGGGTGGGGAGCTGGAGGAAGTGCTGGCGCTGGCCGAGGGGTTGGTGGCGTAGGACTCGAGTTCCGACAGAATTCCGGGTGTGCAAGCGACTCGTCGTTGCCGCGGGTCCCGTCCGCCCGTAGAGTAGAAGCATGAGCAACGACGACGATCTGGCTGCCGCCATCATCGCCCTTGGCGCGATCGGCCTTGGCATCGCGGGCTTCGCAGCGCTGTCAAGGTGGGAGAAGAAGAAGAGCTTCCATGAAGCGCTTCGGGCTGGCCTCGGGGAGCACGGCGTCGGTCTCGTCGCTGCCGAGGTCGGGCGTGCCGACGACGGCGGCCCAACGTGGTTCGTGACGGTCAATCATCCGCGGGCCGGCCTGCAGTCCTATCAAGCCGACTTCGACCCTGGGACGGACCTCTACGCCGCGTCCACGCTGAACGACCTCATCGATCGACTGATCCGCGCGATGCCATCCACGCGCCCGGCCTGGGGCATGGGATGAATTCGAGTTCGACGGATGAGAAGGTCAGTGAAGCGCTCAAGAAGGTTCGAACCCTCATCGAGGACATCGTTCGGCACGAGCAGCTTCGCGACGGCCTGACGGGCCTGCCCAACGATGCGGCCTTGTCGATCGAGATCGAGGAGGCCCTCAACTCCAAGCGCGAGTTCTGGTGCGCGTTCGTCGAGATCGACCACTTCAAGCGGTTGAATGATGCCTTCGGCTACCAGAAGGCCGACGCCATGCTGGAGAAGGTCGGTGAGCACCTGCGGCTTGCTTGTGCCTACTTCCCCAAGGGCGCGAAGGCGTTCAGGGCTCACGGAGACGAGTTCTACCTGCTGGGCACGCTGACGGACGGGGAGACTGACAAGGTCATCTCGGAGAACCTCGACCGGGTCCGGCGTTCGGTGGAGGGAGTCAGACTGCCGGCCGGTCCGGAAGACGCGGTCATGCAGTGCACGGTGAGCATAGGCTGGGCGACGACCGCGATGTTGTCTGGCCCGGACCTGACCGCACGCGGTGTCCGCATCGTACTGGAGAGTGCGGTCGGGCTGGCCAAGCGGCAAGGCCGCAACCGGGTGGTCTGCTTCTCGGAGGAAGCCAGAAAGTTGGAGGTGAGAACCGTGCGGGACAACTGCCCTGCCTGCCATGTTGCGTTCACGGTCGACCTCCCCGCAGAAGAGACCCGTTCCGACGCACTCTTCTGCCCGAACTGCGGCGATCGCATCGCACGGCCGCCGGTCGCGCTCGCCTCCAAACCGACACCCGTGTAGCGGGTTGAGGCACGAGGAATGCGTAGCGCGGTCCAGAAATGAGGTAATGGAACGGAATTTTTACCCCTTTACCAGCGTCCTTGGCTCGATTATGCTGGCCGGGCCCAACCCTCGGTCCCACCTGCCTTGCCCAGCTTCCACCCCGACTTCCTCGCCCGCCTGAGCTTCACGACCGACCAGGTCGCGGCGCTCAGCGCGCTGGGTGAAGCCCGCGGTCGACAGGAGCTGTTCGTCCACCAGCAGCCCGAGCGCCTGGAGTCCCTGCGCCAGGTCGCGGTCGTCGAATCCACCGAGTCCAGCAACCGGATCGAGGGGATCACGGCCCCGCGGCACCGCATCGAAGCACTGCTGCTCAAGCCCACTGCCCCCCGCGACCGCTCCGAGCAGGAGATCGCCGGCTACCGGGACGCGCTCGCGCTCATCCACGAGTCGCACGCGCACATGCCGTTTTCGGTCAACGTGCTGCTGCAGCTCCACGGGATGCTGTACCGCTACCACCACGCCGCCGCGGGCTCAGGCTTCGCGGGCCGCTTCAAGATGACGGACAACCAGATCGTCGAGCATCGACCGGACGGCAGCACCCGCGTCCGCTTCCAGCCAACCCCGGCGGTCCAGACGCCGCAGGCGATGGCCGAGTTCGTCGAGGGCTACCGCCTCGCGGCCCAGCCCCCGGCACTGCATCCGCTGGTCGGCGTCCCCCTGGCCATCCTCGACTTCCTCTGCGTCCACCCGTTCAGCGACGGAAACGGCCGGGTCGCCCGGCTCGCCACGCTGCTGCTGCTCTACCAGCACGGCTACACCGTCGGCCGGTACATCAGCCTGGAGCGCATCTTCGAGGAGTCGAAGGAGTCCTACTACGAGACCCTGGAGCGCAGCTCCCAGGGCTGGCATGACGACGCCCACGACCCGCACCCCTGGCTCGACTACTTCTGGGGCGCGATGCAGCGCGCCTACAGCGAGTTCGAGGACCGCGTCGGCGTGCTGTCGGGCGGTCGGGGCAGCAAGAGCGAGCTGGTCCGCGACGCCATCCTGCGCCGCATCGGCCCCTTCGCCATCTCCGACATCGAGCGCGACTGCCCCGGCGTGAGCCGCGAGCTGGTGCGCCTGGTGCTGCGGCAGATGCGGGATGAGGGGGTGCTGGTGTTGGAAGGGCGGGGGCGAGGGGCGAAGTGGAAGAAGATCCAGGAATGAGGTGAACGATGCTCACGAGGCTCAAGGTCGACGGCTTCAAGAACCTGGACGGCGTGGACGTCCGGTTCGGCCCGTTCACCTGCATCGCGGGGCCCAACGGCGTCGGCAAGTCCAACCTGTTCGACGCCATCGCGTTCCTGGCGGCGCTGGCCGACAAGCCGCTGGCCGAAGCGGCCGCCCAGGTGCGGGGCACCGCGGGGCGCGTGGGTGACGTGCGAGCGCTGTTCCGCACCTCCGGCGGCCGGCGCGCCACCGAGATGTCCTTCGTGGTCGAGATGATCGTTCCCGCGGTCGGCATCGACGACCTGGGCTCCGAGGCCCGCGCCTCCATGACCTTCCTCCGCTACGAGCTACGGCTGCGGCACCGGGACGAGCTGAGCGCCCTCGGGCCGCTGGAGGTCGCCTACGAGCGCATGGAGCACATCAACAAGACCGGCGCACGCGAGGTCCTTGGATTCCCGCACTCCGCGGCATGGCGGGATTCGGTCATCAAGGGTCGCCGCACCGTCCCCTACATCGAGACCCAGACCGAGGACGGGCGGTCCATCGTTCTCATCCGAGCCGACAGCAAGGGCGGTCTCGGTGGGGGCGGCCCTCGCAAGCTGCTCGCGGCCAACATGCCCAGGACGGTGCTCTCCACGGCGAACAACGCGGCCGAGCACCGCACGCTGGTGCTCGCTCGCAAGGAGATGATGGGCTGGACGCAGTTCCAGCTCGAGCCCTCCGCGCTGCGGTCGCCCGATGCCTTCCACGCCCCTCGTCGGATCGGCCACAACGGCGCCCACCTGCCAGCGGCGTTGTTCGGCCTCGCCAAGGACGCGGAACGCGAGGGGCGGGCCACGCCCGACGACATCTACCAGCAGGTCGCCAACCGCCTCGCCGAGCTGTTCGAGAACGTCCGTACGCTCACCGTCGACGAGGACGAGAAACGCGAGCAGTACTCCATCGTGCTCACGGATCTCCAAGGCTCCGAGCACCTCGCCAGCTCCCTGTCCGACGGCACCCTCCGCTTCCTGGCACTGGCCATCCTGGAGGCAAGCGAGCATGGGCCCACGCTACTCTGCCTGGAGGAGCCCGAGAACGGCATCCACCCCGACCGCATCCCCGCGATCATCCAGCTCTTGCGCGACATCGCCGTGGACGTGGATGATGCCGCCGGCCCTGACAACCCGATGCGGCAGGTCATCGTCAACACGCACTCACCTGGAGTCGTGCAGTGCGTTCCCGAGGACACCCTCCTGCTCGCCGAGGCTACCGAGCGCGTCGTCGACCGGACCCGCGATCGGCCCCTCGTCCTGCGTGGTGTGCCGGACACCTGGCGGATGCCCGAAGGGTCGGATGGCTCGCTGGTCCCGCTGTTCGGCTACCTCAAGCCGCCTGCCCGGATGGACAAGCCACACACGAAGCGCCGCCGGGAACGACGGGTGATCGACCGCGACGACGTGCGCCAGCTCGGCCTGTTCCCCGCTCCCGGTGGGAGCGCACAGTGAACTGCGCGCTGCTGGGAGAGGGGTCGAGCGACCGGGTCCTGCTGCCCGTCCTGCGCTGGGTACTGGAGCGTGCCACGCCTGCGGAGTGCTGGTTGGCCTGGGTGGACACCAGCCTGTTCACCACGGGACCGAAGCTGGCGGACAAGGTTCGCGGCGCCCTCACGGTCCATCCGTGTCGCCTGCTGTTCGTCCATCGTGACGCCGACAACCAGCCGCCAGAGCGGCGGTTCGACGAAATCCGCCTGGCTGCGGGCTCCCAGCCCCACGTCGCCATCGTGCCGATTCGGACGACGGAGGCCTGGCTCCTGATCGACGAGGCGGCCATCCGGGCCGCCGCAGGTCGGGTCAGCGGTCGGGAACCGCTCGGATTGCCCGCCCTGTCGCGCATCGAGCAAGTGGCGGACCCGAAACGGGTCCTACGCGATGCGCTCATGACCGCGCACGGGGCCACGGGCAGGCGAGCCCGCCGCTTCCACCCCGCCGATGCTCGAATGCGTCTCGCCGACCTCGTCGACGACTGGTCCCCCCTCCGCCAGCTCTCCGCCTGCCGGCGCCTCGAAGCCGACACCCGCTCCGCTCTGGCCGCCCTCGGCCTGCCGCTTCATCCCCAGGAACCCTGAAGATGCTCAACCAGTCCATGCGCGCCAGGATCGACGCCCTCTGGGACCGCTTCTGGTCCGGGGGCATCGCCAACCCGCTGT
>RFKJ01000668.1 GCA_003694325.1 Deltaproteobacteria bacterium | reverse complement strand
GAGCCGATGCGCGCCGGTGTCGACGCCTTCGGGGAGGCGGTCCTGGGTCGGGGGCTGGGCGACCGGGTGGGACTGGTACGGGTCAGCACCCAGTCGGAGATCGTGCTGCCGCTCACCGACGACCCGGACGCCTGGTCGGCGGCGGTCGATGGCCTCACCATCGCCAACGGCTGGACGGCGCTGTGGGACGGGGTGCGGCTGGGCAACGAGGTGCTGGAGGCCGGGGCGACCGCGGCGGCGGGCACCGGCCTGGAGGTCTGCCTATCCCAGGCCCGGCGGTCGGTGGTGGTGTTCACCGACGGACAGGAGAACAACTCGGCTGACGAGCACGCCACGAGCTACCCGGGGGACGGGATCGACACCACCCTCGACGACCTCGAGCAGCTCCACGTGCTCGGCATCCCCACGCCGGTCTGGACCGTCGGCATCGGTGATGGGGTGGACGAGGATGCGCTGGCCGAGCTTGCCGCGCGCACCGGGGGGGCCTACACCGCCATCGACGGATACGCCGAGCTTGCGTCGACGTTGACGGCGACGGCCGAGGGGCTCTCCGACGAGATCCCGGTCTGCTTCGAAGCAGCGAGCTGCGACCACACCGAGGGGCTGGTGCTGGTCGTCGACGGCGAGGAGAGCTTCGAGGCAACCTTCTCCCTGCCCGCCCTGTGCGCCGACGGGGATGACGGCAGCGGGGACGGCGGAGCCACCGGGGATGGGGGCTGCACCCGCACCCGCGGCTACTGGTCCACCCACGAGGACGACTGGCCGGTCGACCACCTCACCCTCGGAGACCGGGACTACGACCGGGACGCCTGCCTCGACATCCTCGGCGCGCCGACCAGGGGGGACAAGAGCCTGCAGCTCGCCAGCCAGCTCATCGCCGCGAAGCTCAACGTCGCGGCGGGGGCCGATGATGCCGACGTCGCCTCCACCATCGGGGCGGCCGACGCCTGGCTGGTCGACCATGACGACGGAGACGGCGTTCCCCTCGGCGTCGGCGACTGGGATGGCGCCGAGGAGATCAAGGACGCCCTCGACGCCTGGAACAACGGCGACAGCGGGCCCGGGCACTGCGACTGACGCGGACGGGCTCCGCCGCCGGGGCGCCGCGGGTGGACGGGGCGGGCCGGACGGGACATAGGGGACTCCTTCATCCGCCCAGGTCCATCCGCACAGGAGCCCTTCATGTCCCTCGTCCCCGTCCACGGCGGCCTGCACAAGCTCGTCGACCGCGTCCTGCCCTGGTCCCGCCGGAAGGCACTGATCGCCGAAGCCGCCGACATGCCCAAGATCGTTGTGACCGACGCCGACCTGTCGGCGGTGTACCGGTACAGCGACGGAACCCTCTCCCCCCTCGACGGGCCGATGGACGAGGCCGATTGGAACCACGTGCTCGACCACCAGACCATCGTGCGCGGGGGGACGGCCTATGCCTGGACCATCCCGATGGCGCTGCCGGTCACCGACGACGAGGCCCGCGCGCTCAAGCCCGGCCACCACGCCGCGCTGTACAACGAGGCCGGCGAGGTGGTCGGCGTGCTGCGCGTCAGCAGCGTCTACGGCTGGGACAAGGCGAAGTACATCGAGAAGGTCTACCGCACCTCCCGCACCGATCACCCCGGTGGCGCCATCGCCATGAACGACGAGCGCACCATGCTGGTCGGTGGGGAGATCGAGACGCTGCCCCAGCCGGTCAACCCCGAGTTCGGCGACTACGTCCTGTCGCCGACGATGACCCGGGCGCTCATCGCCGACCGCAGCTACGAGCGCGCCCTGGCCTTCCAGACCCGCAACCCGCTGCACCGGGCCCACGAGTACGCCCTGGTCTACGGTGCCGAGCAGCTCACCCGGCAGGGCTACTACACCGGTGTGGTGCTCAACCCGCTGGTCGGGCAGCTCAAGGGTGACGACGTCGACGCCGCCACCCGGATGAAGACCTACGCCAACCTCAAGGCCCGGCGCCTGCTGGGGAAGGGCGACAGCGACACGGCTCTCTGGGAGAGCGTCGGCTACGACCTCAACGATGTCTTCCACCTCATCGGGCTGGACATCAAGATGTTCTACGGCGGCCCCAGCGAAGCGGTGATGCACGCCATCTACCGGCAGAACCACGGCTTCAGCCACATCGTCATCGGGCGCAAGCACGCCGACGCGCCGTACTTCGACAAGACCCCCATCTGGGGCGACTTCGACGCCCAGGAGTACTTCGACGACCTGCCCGGCGAGCTGCATACCCAGCCGGTCAAGGTGGGGTTCGCCGCCTACTACGACAGCATCGGGCGCGTCGACCTGATGAGCAACCACGAGGGCGAGAAGGCGTTCTTCATCAGCGGCACCAAGGTTCGGAGCATGCTGGTCGAGGGCACCTTCCCCCCCGACAAGATCATGCGTCCCGAGACCGCCGAGATCCTCATCGAGGCGTACAAGAAGAAGGCCGAGTGATCGCCTGATCGCCGACCCGCCGGCCCGCCGAACGGCACCGGGCCGGCGGGGGAGGCAGGCCTCTGCCACGTCGAGCCCCCACCGGTCCGGGCCCTCGCCCGGTCCGCGTGCCGGTGTAGGGTAGACCGTCATGGGCGATCCATCGGGCGACATTCCAGGCGTGACCCTGGCCATCCAGCGGCTGCTGCACGAGCTGGACGTGGTGGGTCCCTCCCAGCCGACCGTCGAGTACGGCGACGGGGACGGCGAGGGAGGCGCCGACGGCTCCGTCGTCACCACGGTGGACACCGACGGCGAGTGGTTGCCCGAGCGCTACGAGGACCTCGGGCAGATCGGCATGGGCGGGATGGGGGAGGTCCGGCGGGTCCTCGATCGGCACCTCAACCGGCCGGTGGCGATGAAGATCATCCGCCCCAGCCTGGTGTACAGCCCCGAGACCATGGCCCGCTTCCTGGAGGAGGCCCAGATCGCGGCCCAGCTCGAGCATCCCGGCATCGTGCCGGTGCACGAGGCGGGGCGACTGGCCGACGGGCGGCTGTACTTCACGATGAAGGAGGTCCACGGGCGCACCCTGAGCGCGGTGGTGGCCGCCGTGCACGCCGCCTCCACCGAGGAACGCTGGGGCGTGACCGACGACGGGTGGAGCCTGCGTCGCCTGGTGGACGCCTTCGGCCGGGTGTGCGCGGCCATGGCCTATGCCCACGCCCGGGGGGTGATCCACCGCGACCTGAAGCCCGACAACGTGATGGTCGGTGCGTTCGGCGAGGTGCTGGTGCTGGACTGGGGGCTCGGCAAGGTGCTGCGACAGCCGCCCCGCCCGGCGCTGGCGGCCGATGCCGGGCCCCGGGTGGTGACCGAGCGCAGTGAGCGCGACGAGTACCGGACCCAGGCGGGAGACGTCGGGGGCACGCCGGCCTTCATGCCGCCGGAACAGGCCCGGGGAGAGATCGCCGAGCTGGGGCCGCCCGCGGACGTCTACGCGCTGGGCGCCATCCTGTACTTCGTGCTGGCCGGGCGCCCGCCCTACCCGGCGGGGACCATGGCCCGGCTGCTCCGTGCCCAGGAGTCGGGGCCGCCGCCACCGCCGGGGCGGATCGCCGGCGAGCGGCGCCTGGTGACGCCGGGCCAGGGGCGGGCGATCCCCGCCGACCTGTGGGCGATCTGCCGGCGGGCGTTGTCGTTTCAGCCGGACCGACGCCATCCGGACGCCGGAGTGCTGGCCGCCGAGGTGTCGGAGTGGCTGGAGGGGGCCCGTCGCCGCGAGCGGGCGCTGGCGGTGGTCGCCGAGGCGGACGCCCTCGCCCCGCGGATCGCGCGGCTCCGTCGACGGGCGGACGAGCTGGATCGGGAGGCGGCGGAGCTGCTGGCCCGGACCCCTCCGCTGGCGCCGGTTCGCCACAAGCGGTCGGCCTGGGAGCGGATCGACCAGGCGCGGCAACTGCGACGGGAGGCGGGCCTGGACGAGGAGCGGATGGTGCAGGCGCTGCACGCCGCGCTCACCCACCAACCCGATCTCGCCGAGGCCCACCAGCGGCTCGCGCGGTTCTACCGGGAGGCCCATGCCCGGGCCGAGGCGGCCAAGGACGAGGACCTGGCGGCCCGGATGGAGATCCGCCTGCGGGCCCACAACGACGGGACGCACGACGCCTACCTGGCGGGACGGGGGTCGCTGACCCTGCTCACCGAGCCGGTGGACGCCGCCGTGCGGCTGCGCCCCTTCGAGGAGGTGGATCGGCGCCTGCGGGCCGGGCGGCCCCGGGACATCGGCACGACCCCGATCCTGGCCCACGACCTGCCGGTGGGTTCGTGGCTGGTGGAGCTGTCGGCGCCCGGCCGCGCGCTGGTGCGGGTCCCCATCGCGGTGCGGCGGGAACAGCACTGGCACGGGGTGGCGCCCGGCGAGGGTGCGCCCCGGCCCATCCACCTGCCGGCGGGCGAGGACCTCGCGGGGGACGAGGCGTACGTGCCGGCCGGCTGGTGCGGGCTGGGAGGGGACGACCAGGCGACGCGGGGCCTGCCGGAACGCGAGCTGTGGATCGACGGGTTCGTGATCCAGCGCTTCCCGGTGACCAACCGGCAGTACCTGAGGTTCCTCAACCACCTCGTCCAGACAGGGCGGGAGGCGCTGGCCCTGCGCCACGTGCCCCGCAGCCACAGCGACCGGCCGGACAGCGAGGGGCCTCCGGCCTACGGGCGGCGGGCGGACGGCCGGTTCGAGCTGGACGAGGACGGGGCAGGCGACACCTGGCGGCTGGACTGGCCGGTGGCCCTGGTGTCGTGGGATTCGGCGCAGGCCTATGCCGCGTGGCGGGCCGAGCAGACGGGGCAGCCCTGGCGTCTGCCCTCGGAGCTGGAGTGGGAGAAGGCGGCGCGTGGCACCGATCGGCGGCTCTACCCCTGGGGCAACCACATCGACCCCACCTGGTGCCTGACCCAGGAGAGCCATGCCGGGCGGCTGCGCCCGTGCGCGGTCACCGCCTTCCCAGACGACGAGAGCCCCTACGGGGTGCGGGGCATGGGCGGCAACGTGCGCGACTGGTGCCGGGAGGCGCGGGGGGAGACGGAGCGACTGCTGCTGGAGGACCGCCTCGTCCTGGGCCCGGTGTCGCCGGGGGGGCCCGACGTGCTGCGGGTCACCCGCGGGGGGTGCTGGTACAGCCCCCAGCGCGACGCCCGGGTGTGCAGCCGGGTGCAGTCTCCGCAGTCCTTCCGAGCGGCCGGCGTCGGGATCCGCCTGGTGCGCAGCGTGGGCTGAGGCCCCTCCCTTCCGCGGGGCGGGGAACGGTGCGGGTCAGCTCCGGTAGTCGGAGACCACGACGAAGGGGAAGCCGACGGCCTCGCAGCGGGCTTCCGGGGCCGCGAAGCCCCCGACGCCGGCGGGCGGGGTGCCGGTGGCCCGCCAGAAGCCCGTGGTGGCCCGCACCGCCCCACACCCGGCGGCTTCCCGGGCCAGCGCCAGCGCCCGGTCCACCGCCCGGCCCAGGGGCCCTTCGCCGGGTACGATCAGCGTCGGGCCCAGGTCGAGGCCGATGGAGACGTGGATCCGGTCCGGGGTGGGCCCGGACCCGTCGCTGTCGGCCCGTCCCGGGGGACCGTCGACGATCCGGCGTCGGGCGTCGAGGGCGGCCAGCAGCGCCGACCGGGGGTCGGGAAACCGGGCGAGGAGGGTGTGGGTCACGCGCTGCAGGACCCGGCCGCCGTGTTCGGCCACCGAGGGCCGGATGGCCGCGTCGGCCGCCCGCAACGCGGTGAGGACCTCGACGAGGTCCGCGTCGTCGCCGTGGTGCGCCGCGGGGTGGATGTCGAGCGCCACGAGGGCGACGGGGGCCCGGGCGTGCTGGCGCAGCGCGGCGGCCGCGGCCGGGTCGGTCGGCGCCCGGGCGATCAACTCGTCGAGGCCGGGGGCGTCGGCCGTGGACATCGCCCCTCCGGTCGGTCGCTCTCCAGGTTGGACCGGCTCGGTCAGAGCTGCTCCTCGATGTCGCGGAGGATCTGGGCGGCGGGGCCGGTCCGCTGGGCGCAGATGCACCGCTTGTAGGCCTTCCACAGCTCGGCGAGCATGGGGTCGTCGACCAGCTTGTGTTCCTCGGGGTCGCCGTCGCGCACCGGCAGGTTCGCGGCCCCGATGGTCCGCCGGCGGTGGAGGTTGCGCACCGACCGGACGAAGGCCTCCGACGCTCCCTTCTCCCCCCGGCGGCGCAGCTCGCAGTAGACCCGCCACAGGATGCTCTCGGGCAGGATGTCGGCGGACGACATCATCGCATCGGGTTGGCGGCGCAGCAGGCGGACCAGCTCACGCGAGGGGGCGGACGCATCGAAGGGCACAGCACAGGTCATCGGCCTCTCCGCAGGTCGGGGGGAAGGCGGTCGGCTCGCCCCGCGGCGGCGGGCATCGCGGCACGGCCGGCTCGTTCAGGCAGGCAGAGGATACCATGTCGTTGACACCTGTTCGTCACAAGCCCGTCAAGGACCCGTGGCCGGGCCCCTGCCGGCTGCGCTACACAGTTTCCATGACCCCGGCGCTCTCGTCGATGTTCGGCCTCCTCGCCGCCGCCTGCTGGCCGCGGCAGCCGGGTCCGGTCGCCTGGGACGAGGCCCGGGCGCCAGTGCGGGTGTTGCGGGCGGGATCCTCGACGGTTCCCGGGGGCGCGAACCCGGGCGAGGCCCATCCGGGTGCGGAATCCCCCGACGCGGTTGTTCCGGGAGCCCCCGTCACCTGGACCGCCACCATCCGAGCCGGCAGCGCCCACGATCCGGTGGGCCAGGAGGGGTTGGCCTGGCTGGTCGCCGAGCAGATCGCCGACCGGATGGCCCCGGCCGGCGTCGTGGAACTGCGGGTCGGCGTGGAGGTGATCGACTTCGCCCTGACCTGCCCCGACCT
>RFKJ01000054.1 GCA_003694325.1 Deltaproteobacteria bacterium | reverse complement strand
TTCATCCCCACCGAGGAGAGCGCCGCCCCCGGCTGGTTGCTGGGCATGACCGCCGGAATCGGCGAGGAGCTGATCTTCCGCCTGGCGCTGGTGCCGCCCCTGTTCTGGGCCCTGGAGCGACGCCTGCCGAAGCCGGCCATGGCCGTCGCGGCCACCGCGGTGATCACCGGCGCCCTGTTCTCCCTGGTGCACCTCGTCGCCCCCGGCGACGGGCCGATGGCCTGGAACCTCAGCCGCTTCGTCCTGCCGGGGATGGTGATGACCTTCGCCTACCTGCGGCTCGGGCCGAGCTTCCTCGTGACCGCCCACTGCGCGGCCCACATCTGGATCCCCCTGGCGTTTCCCGGCTGAGCCGTCAACCGCCGGCGCGCACCGCGGTGAGGGTGGAAGCCCCGGCCGGCACGACGAAGTCGCCATCGCGCGCCACGTGCACCACGCCGAGTTCCACCGGGCGCCAGGGCTCGTCGGTGAGCGGCTGGGTGGCCAGGAGCAGCACGTGCTGCTCCTGCCCTCCCTCGTCGCAGTCGCGGTGCAGGGCGTGGAGGCGTTCGTTGGCGAACACCACGAGGTTGTCGCCGTCGCTGAGCAGCATGTTGAAGATGCCCAGCTCCGACAGGGCGGCGATGGGCTCGGACAACCACCCGGCCAGGCGATCGGGGGGCGGTGCACCTCCCCCCGACCAGTGTTCGGCGACCCGGTCCATCAGGTAGCAGAAGGCCCGCTCGGAGTCGGTGTCGCCGATGGGCTGGAACCGGTGCGGATGAAACCGGGCCTGATCGATCCCCGGCAGCTTGCCGTTGTGGGCGAACACCCAGGACCGTCCCCCCAGCTCCCGGCAGAAGGGGTGGGTGTTGGCGGTGGCCCGCCCGAAGCGGGCCGGGTTGGCCTTGCGGATGTGGCCGACGACGACGCGGCTCTGGTAGCAGTGACTGGCGATGAAGGACAGGCAGCGGCTCTCCGAGGCGGGGATCGGCTCCTTGAAGATCCGCGCCGCCCGCCCATCGTAGAAGGCCACGCCCCACCCGTCGGCGTGGGGACCGATCTCCCCACCCCGCGGCTGCAGCAGTTCCAGCGAGTGGTTGACGTCGGTGGCCCGGAAGGCGCTCATCCCCATCAGTTCACACACCCGGGACCTCCTCAATCCGACCTGGCGGCGTACCGCATGACCCGGACCTTCTCCAGGGTGATGAGCCCCTCCTGGACCCGGGCGTCGATGAGGGGCAGGATCCGCTCGATCTGCTCCTCGGCGTCGACCACCTCGATGACCATGGGAAGGTCCTGGCTCAGCCGGAGCAGGTGGGTGCCATGCACCACGCTGCTCGCCCCGAAGCCGGCCACCCCCCGCAGGACCGTGGCCCCGGCGATCCCCTCCTTGCGCAGCAGCTCCAGCAACGCCCGGTACAGCGGCCGGCCGTCGAGACGGTCGTCCTCTCCCACGAAGATCCGCATGAGAACCTGCTGTCCGTCGAGCACTCGCATCAGCTCCCTCCTACCACGAGACGGCCCAGGGCGATGCCACCGCCCACCGCCGCCAGCCCGGCGACGAGTTGGATGCCGACATTGCTCAGCGCGGCCAGGACCCGGCCATCCTCCAGCATCCGGAAGGTCTCGTACTCGAAGGTGGAGAAGGTCGTGAACGCCCCGAGGAACCCGATGGCCAGCGCGTTGCGCAGTGACGGCGGAATGGCATCCGAATTCAAGCCGACCTCCAGCAGCGCCCCGGCCGCCAGGCAGCCCAGCAGGTTGACCGTCATCGTGCCGAAGGGCAGGCGATCGCCGAGCACCCGGTAGGCCCAGCCGCTGACCAGGTAGCGGCTTCCCGCCCCGAAGGCGCCGGCCAGGGAGATGAACAGGAGGTTCCGCATGGCGGCCCCCTATCCGCGAGGCGGGACCGCCGCCCGAGACCGGCCGCCGGGGGTGCGACGGGATAGCGGCCGGCCATCGTCCGGAGGCGTGCATGTCCCGCAGACTGGTCCCCATCTCCCTCGCCGCACTGTGGGTCGGCTGCCAGGGCAGGCTGCTCACCATCCATGTCGACGACACCGCCGAGACGACCGTCGCGCGGGGCACCCTCCTCGAATCGCTCATCGGCGACCTCGGGTTCGACGCCTTCCTCGACATGGACATCACCTCGTCCGAGGAACTCCAGAACCAGGGGGTCGCCCCCGGCGACATCTCGGAGGTCCAACTCGACCTGTTCACGCTGGAGGCCATCGACCCCGCCGGCGCCGACCTGAGCTTCCTCGACAGCGTCGACCTGTACGTCGAGGCCCCGGGCCTGGACAAGGTGCGGATCGCCTGGGCCGACAGCTTCCCGGAGGGCGAGAGCCTCGTCGATTTCACCCTCGAGGATGTCGATCTCACCGACTACGTGGTGTCCGAGTCCATGACCCTGACCACCGAGGTCACCGGCCATCGCCCCGACGACGACACGGTGGTCCAGGCCCACTACGACCTGGCCGTCGGGGTCACCGGCCAGGGCGCCTGCAACAACCTGTAGGGCAGCTCAGCGCAGGACCCCGTCCAGTGCCCCCCAGGCCAGCGCACCGAGGAGGGCCGCCCCGGGCAGGGTCACCACCCAGGCCAGGGCGATGCGGCGCAGGGTGCCGAGGTCGAGGCGGCGGTTCGACACGCCGGCCCCGAAGATCCCGCCCGTGGCGACGTGGGTGGTGGACATGGGCAGGCCGTGCAGCGCGCCGGTGCAGACCAGAGCCGCGGTCACGAGGTTCGCGACGAAGCCCTCACGGTGGTCCATGACGGTGACGTCTTCGGCCAGCACCCGGGTGACGCGGCGCCCCCCGACCAGGCTGCCGCCGACCATGGCCGCGGTGACCACGGCGAACAGCAGGGGAAGGGGAAGCGACGCCTCGCCGGACAGCCCCGCGGCCATGACCGCGAGGGCAACGATCTTGGGGGCGTCGTTCATGCCCCGGGCCATGCTGGTCGCGCCGCTGGTCAACCAGTGCATGCCCCCGATCGTGATCGCCAGCGCCGCCGGCCGATCCGTCGCACACTCCACGGAGGTGCCGGTCGAGACGACGACCGACGGCGGGGTCCGCGCGACCGCCGCCGCCCCGGGCGATGGCACCCCGGCCGGAACAGGGTCGCCGACATCGATGCAGGCGCAGTCGACCGCCGCCTCGGATCCACCGGTGGCGGCGTCGGAGCGGCCCAGGATCCGGAGGAGGAACACGGTGAGCGCCAGCGCCACCCACGGCGACACCAACAGCGGCAGCAACACCTTGCCGACGAGCAGGGGCCAGGCCACGGCGTCGACTCCGAACGCGACCACGCCGACGCCGACCAGCGCCCCGACGATGGCGTGGGTCGTCGATACCGGCAGGCCCGTGCGGGTCGACAGCAGCACCTGGCCGGCCGCCCCGACCAGCGAGGCCACCGCCGCCGCAAGGGTCGGCGTCACCCCCTCTGCGAGCAGTCCGCCACCGAAGGTCGACAGCATCGCGCCGGCCACCACGGCCCCGAGCAGCCCGCCCACGCCGGTACACGCCGCCCCCCAGGCCACGGCGCGGCGACAGTCACAGACCCCCGCGCCCACCAGGGTCGCGATCCCCTTGGAGACGTCGTTGGCGCCGTTGGCCCAGGCCAGCCCGGTGGCCCCCAGCAGGACGGCGAGACCCTCCGCAGTCATGGCCGGCGGTCAGCAGCAGCCGTCGCCCGGCCCGCAGATCGGGCCGGCGTCGGTGGTGAGGTCGAATTGCTCGCCCTTGGTCTCCCGTGGGTGTCGCAGCCGTGCTCCGTCCCCACAGATGAACGGCGGGCTGTCATCGATGGCCGGCAGTTCGTGCGGCGGGACGGCGATGAAGTGCTCGGCGTAGGGTGGCCGGGTCAGGATCCCGAAGGTCTTGTCGCAGACCGCCACCCGCTGGCCGCGCCGCAGGCGGTGGCCGTCGTCGTCGAGGACCTCCCGGAAGGGCCCCTTGTAGATGACGGCCTGCTTGCGCTCGATGCACGGGCCCTGCTTGCCCTTGAACGCCTCCACCGTCACCGACCGGAACTCGATGCCCTGCACCGTCCGCCAGGGCTGCTCTCCCCAGGCCACCACCCGCACGCCGTAGAAACCGGCGTCCTCGAAGGCCTGCAGGAACCGGTCTTCGCGCAGCGCGCCGGAGATGCAGCCGCTCCACAGCTCGGGATCCTGCTGCATGGCCAGGGGCACGTCCTCGTCGCTGACGATGTCGGAGATCACCGCCCGCCCGCCACGGCGCAGCACCCGGAAGATCTCGGCGAACAACGCCGTCTTGGCGTCGCTCTGGACGAGGTTCAGCACGCAGTTGCTGATCACGAGGTCCACCGAGTCATCCGCCACCAGGGGCTGCTCCCGCCGCAGGCGCGCGGTCTCGGCCTCCAGCAGCGGCAGGTCGGCCGACGATCGCACCGGGTGCTCGGCCAGCCAGGCGTCCAGGGCGTCGAGGTCCAGCGCCAGGTCCTGGATCCTCCCCCGCCGGAACTCCACGTTGGCGTAGCCGATCCGCTCGGCGACCACCGGCGCGTTTCGTCGGGCCAGGGCAAGCATCTCGTCCTCGATGTCCACGCCGATGACCCGCCCCTCGGGGCCCACCACCTGGGCGGCCATGAAGCAGGCCTTGCCCGAGCCCGACCCCAGGTCGAGCACCACCTCGCCAGGCCGGACGTGGCGGGTGGGATCGCCGCACCCGTAGTCGCGCTCGATCACTTCGGCCGGCAGGGCTTCCAGCAGGCCGGGATCGTAGTCGATGGGGCAGCACAGGCTCTCCTGCCTGGCGTGGGCGGCCGCGGCGTACCGGGCGCGCACCACGCCCTCGACCGTGGTCTGGGGGGACTGGGACAGGCGGGTCATGCACACCTCCGAGTTGCGCCACCGACGCCGACGGCGGCCGGAGGTTTCAGCCCGGCGGGATGGGAAGGGGCGGGTCAGGGAAGGAAGGCGTACAGGTCCGCCAGCCAGATGGACCGGCCGATCACCACGTCGGCCGGTCGACCGGCGTCGTCGAGCCAGGCGACATCCCACACCACGTCGCCCTCGGGGCTGATCTCCCGCACCCGCGGCGTGGTCCCGGTGTTCTGCAGGGTGTTGCCGCCCGGCAGCCGGCGGGCCTCGCCGTAGTTCTCGGCGGTGATCCCCTCCCCCTCCCCGAAGCTCCATACCTGGCGGAGCACGCGGGCATCGGAGTCCAGCTCGTACTCGCGGACCACGACCTCGTCGCTCTCGGGGCTGACATGCGTGGACAGCAGCATGGTGCCGCGGTCGGTCCAGGTCACTCCGTGCTGCCAGTCGAACTGCGACTCCGGCGGATCGAAGGTCCAGTCACTGAGCTGCCCCCAGCTCTCCAGGGTCTCGCCGGTCTGGTGGTCGACCTGCACCACGGTCATCGAGGTGAAGAAGGAGTACAGGAAGCTGTCGGTGGCGGCGTCCCAGTACAGGGAGTTAGACAGGCACCCGGTGTGGGGCGAGCCGTGGGCCTCCTCGAACTCCCGGCAGTCCCACAGCTCGCGGCGGCTGCCGTCTGCCGACAGCTCGACCAGCTTCTCGAACGTGCCGTCGGCGTAGGAACCCCAGACGATGGACTCGTCGGGCAGCTCGGTCCAGGCGTGCAGGATGGCCGGGGTGGGCCAGGTGGCCTCCTCGGTCCCGTCCAGCTTCATGCGGTGGACCTGCGATGCCTCGGGGTCGAACAGGCGGGTCTCGTCCCACATCAACGCCGTCCCGTCGCGGGACTGCCGCACGTAGAAGGTCTGGGCGTCCAGCGGGCTCTCCATCGCCCAGACCAGCCGCCCCCGGCGGTCGACGATGATGAGCCAGGACGCGCCGTAGAGCGGCGGGCTGTACTGGAAGAGCGACGCGTAGAGGAAACGGCCCGTCGGCTCGGCCCGCCCATCGTCGGCGACCAGCAGCGTCGGCAGGGGCAGGTCTGCCGGCGGCGACCCCGTCGTGATCGCCACCTCGGCGCTCTCCCACGCAGCGCCTCCGCCGTCCGAGACGACCCGGACGGTCACCGGCGTCTCGAACGGGACCCCGGCGACCCGTCGTTCCTGGGGACCGGCCGACAGGGTGGACGAGGGGGCCGCCTGCCAGTCTTCCCCCTCGACCGCGTACTCCACGTGTCCTTCCGCATCGTCGAGCTGCTCCCAGCTCACCTCGATGAGGGTGGGAAAGTCGGGGTGCAGGCGGACGGCAAGGTCGGCCACGGGAGAGGTGGCGCCGTCGGCCTGCGGGGAGGTGCAGCCGAACAGCGCCACCGACATCAGCGAGAGGGCAGCGTGCATGGCCCCCCGAACATAGTCCGGTGGCACGGCACCGTGGCGGCCGGGCCGTCCCGCGCCCATCGCGGCCGGGCCGCTCGGCGGACACAGCCTTACACTGTTCGACCGCCGCGGCGAACCCCACCCGCACCCCAGGCTCACCGCTTACAGGGGTGTACGCCCCCAGGCGCCTCGGGGGCATCGACCCTGGGCAGCCACGCGGCGTGGCTGGCGATGATGTCGGCGTAGCGGTCGTCCCCAGCCAGGTTGCGCCACTCGTGCTCATCGACCTGGTGGTCGTACAACTCCTCGCTGCCGTCGGCGTAGCGGATGTACCGGTAGCGCCGGCTGCGAACGGCGTGGTTGCCCCGGCCCCAGGTCATCACCGCCGGCCGGTCCCACTCCCGGGCGGGATCCTGCAGCAGGGGTACGAGGCTGTCGCCCTCCACCACGTCCGGCGCGCTGCCGCCCGCCAGCTCGACGATGGTCGGGTAGAGGTCGAGGAGGCTGACCGGTCCCTGGCTGCGGCTGTCCTTGGTGGTCAGGCCCGGCGCGGCGATGACGAGGGGGATGCGGGTACACTCCTCCCACAGCGCGAACTTCTTCCAGTGGAACTTGGTGCCCAGGGACCAGCCGTGGTCCGACCACAGCACGACGACGGTGTCGCGCTGCTTGCCGCTGTCGCGCAGGGCGTCGAGCACCCGGCCGAGCTGGTGATCGGCGAAGGCACAGCTCGCCATGTAGGCCTGGACGGCCTCCTTCCACTTCCCGCTGTTCACGATGCGCTGGTGGTCGGCGATGCGCGCCATGCGACGCCCGGCCATGGGGATGTCGTCGAGGTCGTCGGGGATGACGGCCGGTAGCACGACCTCTTCGAGGGGGAACTCGTCGAACCAGGACTGGGGCACGTACCACGGCAGGTGCGGTCGGAAGAAGCCGCAGCCCAGGAAGGTCGGCTGGTCCCAGTCCTTCTTGATCTGCTTGATCACCCAGTCGGCAACCCGGTCGTCGGAATGCACCCCGTCGCGCTTGCTGCGGCTGGGACCCCAGTCGAAGTTCCGGGACCCCGGGATGCCGTTGGCGGGCCGCTGCCGGGGCAGGGCCCGCTTGCCGTCGGGGGGCCAGGAGCAGCCGTCGGGCCACGCTTCGTCCCAGGACCCGGGGTCGCCGACGTGGAAGATCTTGCCGCAGCCGAGGGTGCGATAGCCCAGCGTGCGCAGGTGCTGGGGCAAGGTGACGGCATCGGGCAGCGCGCGACGAAAGGGCTGGTCGTTGCCGTACACGCCGGAGGTCGACGGACGGATCCCCGTCAGGGTCGCGGTCCGCGACGGGTTGCAGGCGGGGGCCGCGCAGTGGGCGTTTTCGAAGGACATGCCCCGCCGGGCGAGGCGATCGACGTGGGGGGTGCGGACCTTGGCGTGCCCTCCCAGGATCCCCACCCAGTCGTTGAGATCGTCGATGGAGATGAACAGGATGTGGGGTGGCCCCCCCGCACCGCCAGCCCGAGCCGGGCCGGGCCGGCCGGCGAGGGACACCGCGCCGCCGCCCAGGGCCGTCGAGGCTGCGGTGGCGCCGAGGCCCTGGAGCAGCTTGCGGCGATGGATCATTCAGACTCCCAGGACGGTGCGCACCGCCGAGACGACCTCGTCGTGGAACCGACCGTTGGTGACGATCACCCCCTTGTTGGCCTCCAGCGTCCGGCCGAGGGAGAAGTCCAGGGGCTCCCCCCGGACATCGGTCACGGTCCCCCCCGCCTCGGTGACCACCGCCACGCCGGCCGCGTGGTCCCAGATCTTCTCGACGTAGCCGGGACGGGTCGGCAGCCGGAGGTACACCTCGGCATCCCCCCGGGCCACGGCGGCGTACTTGCACTGGCTGTCGATGCGGAAGGGCGGGGCCGTGATCCCCAGCAGCTCGGCGACCCGAGCGCTGTGAGACTGGTTGCTGTGAGCCTTCTCGACCGACTCGCAGAACCGGGCCCGGGTCACGTCGGAGAGCGTGCTGACCGTGACCGGCGTCTCCGTGGCGTCGTCGAGGCTCCGCGAGGTCGCCCCCTGGCCCCGCACCGCCGTGAAGATGCAGCCGCGCGCGCCGTCGGGATCGGCCGCGTCCACCGGCAGGTTGGGGCAGCCGAGCACGCCGAGCACGACTTCTCCGTCCTCGATGAGGGCCAGTGCCACGGCGTACTGGTCCAGCCGCAGGAAGCCCTTGGTGCCGTCGATGGGGTCCAGGGTCCAGTGCCGCCCGGTCGGCCCGCCGGCCCAGGTGCCCCGGTCGATGGCGGCGAACACCTCGTCGGCCGCCAGGTCCGGCAGCACGGCCTGGACGCTGGACACCACCTGGGCGGCGAGGTCGGCGTTGGCGGGCTCCCGCAGGGCGGCGGCGTCCTCCTCGCCGACCATGGGCAGGTCGGGGAACTCACCGGCCAGCATGTGGGAGACGATGGCCTGGGCGGCGAAGTCGGCGACGGTCACCGGCGACTTGTCCCCCTTCTGCAGGGTGGAGCCGGCGACCAGGCGCTGCTGCACCTCCTGGCAGACGCGGCTGGCGGCGAGGACGGCTTGCTGGGCGATGGCGCGCTCGGCGGCGAGCGGGGCTGCGGACATGGGACCTCCGGGAGATGGCGGGCCCTCCTAGCCGGTCCCGCCGGGGCTCGCCGGCCCGGGTCGCCGGTCCGAGCCTTCGCCGCGAGGGCGACGGCCCACGGCGGTCGCCACCCACCCGGCCGCCAGGCCGATGACGAACCCCGGTGGTACGTCGACGAGGTAGTGGTACTGCCCGTATACGGTCGCAAAACAGACGCCCAGGGCGAAGATGAACCACAGCCGCGTGCCCCCCTCCCGGGCGACGACCGTGGCACTGGCCACCGACAGCGCCACGTGGCTGCTCGGAAACGCGGCAGCATAGTGCGGATTCATGCGATAGATCCAACGTGCCACCTCCGTCGCCGGACCCCAGCCGGGGCTCAATGGCGACCCGGTCTCGTGGTAGCCACCCGACGGGATGATCAGCCAGATCACCGAACACGCCGCAAGCCCGAGCAACAGCGCGAGGCCGTGGCGCAGCGCGGCTTCCTCGCCTCGCCGCATCCACGCTCCCAACAGGTTGAGCGGCACGACCAGGTAGAAGCCCACGTAGAAGACGTTGGCCAGCTCTTCAAGCGGCCCACCCAGCGTCCACCGGGGCATGTGTTCTGCACCGGTCGCCAACAGGACCGCATCCCAGCGCTTCAAGGTCTCGTCGATATAGCGCGATGGATCGACCGACACGGCGTCGACCGGCGCCAGGTACAGCAGCGGCCACCAGACGATGGGCCAGGCGACACTGAGCAGGCCATGGCCCCGCTCCCGCCGCGCCTGCCACGCGCTGGAGAGAACCCCGAACGCGGTCACAGCCGGCACGAGCAGGTGCGGGCCGGAGGCCTTCCATGCCACGGCGAAACACAGGCTCGGCAGCACGGCCACCGCCGCCGCCCCGAGCTGCCACTGCCGCAACACGGCGACCGCGTCGGGGGCATTTCGGTCGGGGACTGGTGGGCCCATGCAGTCGGTGCCTCCCTGGGCTGGCGACGGGAACCGCAGCCATGGAGGCTGAGCTGGGGCCGATAACTCGATCTTCAACACCGGTCCTCCCATCGACCGGGATCGCGTTCGTGAGGGAGCCGGGTTCCGGGAGGGGGGCAGGGGGACGTGCAGCACGTCCAAGCCCGACGCGCCCCGACACCCCACGCTCCATCAACGGGAACGGGGACTGGTGGCACCGGTTACCGCGTCGCCTCCTCACCCGGATCGGGCTGCTCACCGAAGTCAGGAATCAGGAATCTGCAATCAGGAGACGAGCATGGCTCACGAACAACCGGATCCCAGCCAGGAGATCCCCGATGGCCTGACTTCGGCCCAGGTGGAGGCACTCCGGAGGGAACACGGCTACAATGAGCTTCCGGAGCACTCCGAGCCCACGTGGAAACGGCTGCTCAAGCGCTTCTGGGGCCCGATTCCCTGGATGATCGAGGTGGCCGCCATCCTGTCGGCCGTGGTGCAGAAGTGGGAAGACTTCACGATCATCTGCATTCTGTTGCTGGTCAACGTCTTCATCGACTTCCGGCAGGAGACCAAGGCGCTCAGCGCCCTCGAGGTACTCAAGGACAAGCTCGCCCGCAGCGCCCGAGTCCTGCGCGATGGCCAATGGGCGGTGATCCCCGCGCGGGAGCTGGTTCCCGGCGACGTGGTCAAGGTCAAGCTCGGCGACATGGTGCCGGCAGACCTGCGGCTCGTCGGTCCCGGCTTCCTCCAACTCGACCAGTCTGCGCTCACCGGCGAATCCATGGCGGTATCCCGGACCGCCGGCGAAGAGGCCTACGCCAATTCCGTGGTCAAGCTCGGGGAGATGGTCGGGGTCGTCACCAGCATCGGGCCGAAGACATGGTTCGGCCGGACCGTGGCGCTGGTCGCCAAGGCTGAAGAAGAGGAGAGCAGCCACTTCCAGCAGGCGGTCCTCCGAATCGGCAACTTCCTCATCGTGGTGGCGCTGGTCCTGGTGGCGTGTGTGATGACGGTTTCGCTGATCCGCCACGACCCGGTGATCGAGATCCTGCGCTTCTGCCTGGTGCTGGCCGTGGCGTCGGTTCCGGTGGCACTACCCGCCGTGCTCAGCGTGACCATGGCCGTCGGCGCCATGAACCTCGCGCGCAGGAAGGCCATCGTCAGTCGCCTGGTGGCCATCGAAGAGCTCGCGGGCGTCGACGTGCTGTGCACCGACAAGACGGGCACCCTCACCCAGAACCGCATGGCCCTCGGGGAACCCTGGCCGGCTCCGGGACTCTCGGCCATCGATGTACTCGAGGTGGCAGCCCTGGCGAGCCGCCGAGAGAACAACGACCCGCTGGAGACCCCGATTTTCGCAGCGTTGGAGGCTTCGGAGGAAAGCGACCCGTTCCAGTCGGTCACCACGTTGGAGTACCAGCCATTCGACCCCATCACCAAGCGAACCGAAGCCCGGGTCTCGGTTCAGGGCAAAGAGCTGGTGGTCACCAAGGGTGCCCCCCAGGTCATCAAGGCACTGTGCAATCCAGAAACCGTGCCCGACGACTACGACCGACAGGTCAGCACGCTGGCCACCAAGGGCCATCGGGCCCTGGCCGTGGCCCGCCGGGCCCCCGAGGACGGGGCGTTCACCTTCGTCGGCATCCTGCCCTTCTTCGACCCGCCCCGTGAAGACAGCGCCCAGACCCTCCAAGAAGCGAGGGCACTGGGACTCAAGGTACAGATGATCACCGGGGACAACGTGGCGATCGCCCGGGAGGTCGCGCGGATGCTCGGGATCGATGGAGTGATCCACCGGGCCTCCGAGCTGCATCGGGGCCACTTCATGGATGTGGGCACCATCGCGCGAACCATTGCCGACGCCATCCTCTCGGAGCTGCGCCCCGACCAGGACGCGGCCGAGAGACAGGCGGCCCTGGACCGGATCGAGGCGCAGGTGACCGACGCCCTGGGTTCCGGCACCGAGTTCGCAGCCGAGGGCGCCGCCTTCGTCCGGCGCCACGAGTCCGAGCTGATCGCGCTCATCGAGGGGGCCGCCGGCTTCGCCGAGGTGATGCCGGAAGACAAGTACACAATCATCGACAAGCTCCAGAAGAACGGCCACCTGGTGGCCATGACCGGCGATGGCGTCAACGACGCACCGGCCCTGCGAAAGGCCGACGCCGGCATTGCCGTGTCGGGGGCGACCGACGCCGCCCGGGCGGCGGCGGACCTGATCCTGACCGAACCAGGGCTCCACGTCATCATCCACGCCATCGAGGAAGCGCGGCGAATCTTCGGGCGCATGCGCAGCTACACGATCTTCCGGATCGCCGAGACGCTCCGGGTGATCCTGTTCATGGCCCTCGCCATCACGGTGTTCAATTTCTATCCCGTCACCGCCGTGATGATCATCATCCTGGCGCTGCTCAACGACATCCCCATCATGGCCATCGCCTACGACAACGCGGCGGTGTCATCGAACCCCATTCGATGGAACATGCGAGAGGTGCTCCCGGTCGCCGTGGTGCTCGGGGTCACCGGAGTGGCCTCCTCCTTCCTCCTCTTCTTCATCCTCCAGAACCTGGGCCTGCCCCAGGATCTCATCCAGGCCATCATCTTCCTGAAGCTGGACGTGGCGGGGCATTCCACGATCTACGTGACCCGCGCCGGCCCCCGACACTTCTGGCACCGCCCCTTTCCCTCGGGGAAGCTGTTGACCGCCGCGCTGGGGACCCGCATCGCGGGCACCCTGATCGCCTGCTACGGCCTGTTCATGCCAGCCATCGGCTGGAAGTGGGTCGGGATCATCTACCTGTACTCGACCGCCTGGTTCGTCTTCAATGACTTCATCAAGGTGTGGACGTACAAGGCGCTGGGGATCCGGGCCCGAGAGGCGACAGCCTGATCCGACCGTGCGGCGGGGGTCGTCGCGTCGCCGATCCTCAGTCCCCCGAGGGGCCCGACGATGTCGGGCCGGTCGCCCCCGCCTCCAGGGGCGACGCCACCGCCGGCACGAAGTCCAGGCTCACGCTGTTGATGCACCAACGCTTGCCGGTGGGCGGCGGCCCGTCGTCGAAGACATGGCCGAGGTGCCCCCCGCAGCGGCTGCACACCGCCTCGGTCCGGACCATGCCCCACGAACGGTCCTCCCGGGTGGAGACCGCCCCCGGATCGGCCGGCCGGGTGTAGCTGGGCCATCCGGTCCCCGAGTCGAACTTGTCGTCCGACCGGAACAGCACCTGGCCGCAGGCCGCACAGACGTAGACCCCGTCCTGGTGGTGGTTCCAGTACTCGCCCGAGAACGCCCGCTCGGTACCCCGCTCCCGCAGGACGTGGTACTCCTCGGGCGTCAGGATTCGCCGCCAGTCCGCGTCGCTGAGCGCCTGGGGATCGTCGGGGTAGGCCAGGACTGCCGACCGGTCGACGGAGACGGGTCCTCCATCTGCCGCCCCGCCTGCTCGCGCCACCTCGCCCCCCCCACAGCCCGTAGACAACGCGCACAGGACGATGGCGAGAGGTCGGGGCAGGCGCATCACGGTCCTCGGTCAGGGGTCAGGGGTCGAGGGTCAGGGGTCAGGGGTCAGGGCG
>RFKJ01000667.1 GCA_003694325.1 Deltaproteobacteria bacterium | reverse complement strand
GGCGGCGGCGGCGCATCGCCCGACGGCTCGGCGGGCGGGCCCGCCGACTCCGTCGGCGCGGTGGCCGGCGGCCGGGGGTCGTCCTGGGCGAGCACCGGCCCGGCCAGGGAGAGCATCAGCAGGAACAACGGCGACATCACGGCGCGGCCTCTTCGAAGCGGCCTTCGGTGAGGCGCAGGGTGCGAGGGAATCGGGCGGCCAGCTCGGCGCTGTGGGTGACCACGACCATGGTGGCGCCGGCCTCGTGGTTCAGCTCGAGCAGCAGGTCGAACACGTCACCGGCGGTCCGCGGGTCCAGGTTGCCGGTCGGCTCGTCGGCCAGCAGCAACCCCGGCTGGCGGACCAGGGCGCGGGCGATGGCCACCCGCTGCTGCTCGCCTCCCGACAGCTCTCCGGGGCGGTGACGCAGGCGGGCTCCCAGCCCCACCCGCTCCAGCAGCGCCCGGGCCCGGGCCTCGGCCGCATCCGTCGGCTCCCCGCCGATGAGGGCCGGGATCATGACGTTGCGGAGCGCGTCCTGGTCCGGCAGGAGGTGATGGAACTGGAAGATGAACCCGATGCGCTGGTTGCGCAGGCGGTCCAGCGCCGCGCCGGCGTGCTGGAACACGTCCTGGCCGTCGAACTCGATCCGCCCCGCGGTGGGCCGATCCAGGGTCCCGAGCACGTGCAGGAAGGTGGACTTGCCCGATCCCGACCGACCCACCACCGCCACCATCTCGCCGGACGCCAGCGACAGGTCGATCCCCGAAAGGACCTCCAGGACCTGTCCGCCCTTGGTGAACCGCTTGACCAGGCCCTCGATCCGCACCTGCACGCCGGCCCGGCCAGCCGCCTGCGGGCCGGGGAGGACGTCATTGCCGGTCCATGCCGTGGTCATTCGTACCGCAGGCCCTCGACGGGGTCGATGCCGGCCGCCACGCTCGCCGGGTACAGCGTGGCGAGGAAGCAGATCAACACCGCGGCTATCGCGACCACCACCACGTTGTCGGCCACGACCACCACCGGCAGGGTGTCCAGGTAGTACACGTCGGTGTCCAGCGGGAACTCGATGGCCTTGAGCACCCGGCAGCCGATGAGGCCCAGGGCCGTGCCCACCGTCGTCCCCACCAGGCCGATGATCAGCCCCTGCAGCATGAAGATCGTCCGCACATCCCGCTTGCTGGCCCCCATCGCCCGCAGGATCGAGATCTCCCGCGCCCGGGTGACGACGATGAGGATGAGCGTCCCCACGATGTTGAGGCTGGCGACCGCGACGATGAGGCTGAGGATCAGCCCCATGACGATCTTTTCGAGCTTGAGGGCGCTGAACAGGTTGCGGTTGAGGTTCTTCCAGTGGCGGACGTAGTAGGGGTACGGCAGCACCGCGCTGATCCGGTCGGCGATGGGGCCGACGGCGTCGATGTCGTCCACCCGCGCCTCGATCCCGGTGACCGTGTCCCCCATCTCCAGGAAGTCCTGGGCATCCTGGATGGTGACGTAGGTCCACTTGGTGTCGTACTCGTACATCCCCGAGTAGAAGATGCCGGCCACCCGGAACGGCTGGACCCGCGGGACCGGCATCCCCATGGGACCGGTGCCCCCGCCGATGGGGTTGATGAGGTGGACGGTGTCCCCCACGGTGACCGCGAGGTGCTCGGCCAGCTCCTTGCCGAGGATGATCCCCGGCAGGTCGGCAGTGTCGTCGGTGTCCTGGGCCTGCGCCGGCGGCGGGTGGGCCAGGCTGTGGATCACGGCTTCCTGGGCGGCGCGATCGGTCAGCTCACCGTCGGGCCCGCGCACCAGGTCGGCGACCACGTCGGTCACCTCGCCGGAGTGCTCCGGATCGATGCCCTTGAGCACCGCGCCGCTGGCGGCCCACCGGCTGCGGATCATCACCTCGTAGTAGACGAAGGGGGCTGCGGCGACGATCCCCGGCACCTGCTCGAGCGTCTCGGTCGCCGCCTCGTAGTCCGCGATCTCGCCGGCCTGGTGCAGCACCACGAGGTGGGCGTTGCTGCCGAGGATCTTGTCGCGCAGGTCGATCTCGAACCCCTCCATCACCGCCAGCACCATGATGAGGGCGGTGACCCCTACCGTGACCCCCATGATGGAGACCCCGGTGATGACGCTGATCCCCGCATCCTTGCGCCGGGCGCGCAGGTGGGAGAGGGCGATGAGGAGGGGAAAGCGCATCAGCCGTCGGGGCGGAGGGTCGGGAAGAGGATGACGTCCCGGATGCTCTGCCGGTCGGTGAGCAGCATCACGAGCCGGTCGATGCCGATGCCTTCGCCGGCAGTGGGCGGCAACCCGTAGGTGAGGGCGTCGATGTAGTCGCGGTCGAAGTACATGGCTTCGTCATCGCCGCTCTCGCGGGCCCGGGCCTGGGCGGCGAAGCGCTCGGCCTGGTCGACCGGATCGTTCAGCTCGTTGAACCCGTTGGCGATCTCGGTGCCGGCGATGATCAGCTCGAAGCGCTCGCAGAAGCGCGGGTCCTCGTCGCTGCGCCTCGAAAGTGGGGAGATCCCGGCCGGGAAGCCGGTGACGAAGGTCGGCTGGACGAGGGAATCCTCCACGTAGGCGTCGAAGAACCACTCGAACCACTTGTCCATGGTCGACGGCAGGTCCTCGTCCACGTCGGCGGGGTGGTCGGCCAGCCAACGGGCCCGCAGGGCGGCGGGGTCTTCGACCTCGGTGGCCGACAAGCCGGTCGCCTCGCAGATCAGCTCCGCCATGCTGGCCCGGCGGAAAGGAGCCGACAGGTCGAGCCGGTGCGCGCCGAAGGGCACCGTCGTGCTGCCGCAGACCCGCTCGGCGAGCTGGCTGATGAGCTGCTCGGTGAGGTCCATCAGGTCGTGCCAGGTGGCATAGGCCTGGTAGAACTCGAGCATGGTGAATTCGGGATTGTGCCGGGTGCTGATCCCCTCGTTGCGGAAGTTCCGGTTGATCTCGAACACCCGCTCCAGGCCCCCGACCACCAGCCGCTTGAGGTACAGCTCCGGGGCGACCCGCAGGTACAGGTCGATGTCCAGCGCGTTGTGGTGGGTGATGAACGGCCGCGCCGCCGCGCCGCCCGGGATGACGTGCATCATGGGCGTCTCGACCTCGATGTAGTCGCGGTCCTCGAAGAACCGGCGGATCAGGCGCACGACCTCGGACCGCCGGCGGAACACCTCCCGGCTGTCCTCGTTCATGAACAGGTCGACATAGCGCCGCCGGGTGCGGAACTCGCGGTCCTCGACCCCCTTGTGCTTGTCGGGCATGGCGGCGATGCACTTGGCGGCGAGGCGCAGGGTGTGCGCCTGGACCGACGCCTCGCCGGTCCGGGTGCGCATCAGCCTCCCCGACACGTGGACGTGATCGCCCAGGTCGAGCTTCTTCCACACCTCGAAGGCGTTGGCCCCGATGTCGTTCTTGCGGACGAAGACCTGGATGCGTCCGCTGCGGTCCTGGAGCCGGGCGAACCCGGCCTTGCCCATCTCGCGCTTGCTCATGAGGCGGCCGGCGATGGTGACGACGGTGTCGTCCTCGGCCAGCTCCTCCTGGGGCCGGTCGCCGATGCGGGCCAGCACCTCGGCGGCGGTGTGATCGATGTGCAGCCCGTGCGGGTAGGGAGCAATCCCCCGTTCCCGGAGCTGCTGCAGCTTTTCGATGCGGCGGTCGTCGAAGTCGTACATGGGGGCTCGCGGAGGGATGCGACGGCCCGCAGTAACCGGGCCGTGCGGTCGCAGCGATGCAAGGAGCGTGCACCCGCAGCACGACGGGGCCGCGTCTCGCGGCACGACGGCGGCGTGCAGCGCCCGGCGGTCGTTCAGGCGTCGGGCCGGGCCTCGTCGAGCCGGCCGTCGGCCCGCTGGGCCAACCACGCCTCCATGAACGGGTTCAGGTCGCCATCGAGCACCCGGTCGGTGTCCCCGATCTCGACGCCGGTTCGCAGGTCCTTGACCATCCGGTAGGGCTGCAGCACGTAGCTGCGGATCTGGCTGCCCCACTCGATGGCCTTCTTGCTGGCGTTGGCGGCGTCGATCTCGGCCTGGCGCTTGTCCAGCTCGTGCTGGTAGAGCTTGGCCTTCAGCAGCTTCATCGCCTTGGCCTTGTTCTTGTGCTGGCTGCGCTCGGCCTGGCAGGCGACGACGATGCCGGTGGGGAGGTGGGTCAGCCGCACGGCCGAGTCCGTGGTGTTCACGTGCTGGCCACCGGCGCCGCTGGAACGGTAGGTGTCGATCCGCAGGTCGCTCTCCTTGATCTCGACCTCGATGGAGTCGTCGATGTCGGGGTAGGCCCCCACGCTGGCGAAGGCCGTGTGCCGGCGGGCGTTGCTGTCGAAGGGCGAGATGCGCACCAGCCGGTGGACCCCGATCTCCGACTTCAGGTAGCCGTAGGCATAGGGCCCCCGGATGGCCATGGTGCAGGACTTGATCCCGGCCTCGTCATGGGGCTGCTCGTCCTGGATCTCGACCTTGTAGCCCTGGCGCGTCGCCCACTGGATGTACATCCGCTTGAGCATGTCGGCCCAGTCGCTGGCATCGGTGCCGCCCGCCCCCGAGTTGATCTCGAGGATGGCGTCGTTTTCATCCCCGGGCTCCCCCAGCAGCCGGCGGATCTCGGCACTGCGCACCTGGTCCTCGAGGGCCTGGAAGGCGGCGATGCCTTCGGCCACGACCTCGTCGTCGCCCTCCTCCTCCCCCATCTCCACCAGGGTCTCGGCGTCCTCGTAGGCCTGCTGGAGCTTGTCCACCATCTCCAGCCAGCGCTCGTAGCCGGCCTTCTCCTTCAGGGTCTCCTTGGCCCGCTCCGGGTCCTCCCAGAACGAGGGGTCCGACGCCCGTGCGTCCAGCTCGGCGATCTTCCGGCGCAGGTCATCGAGGTCAAAGATGCCCCCGAATCGCATCGATGCGCGACTTGAGGTCCTTCTTGAGTTCGGTCAGGTCGATGGCCATGG
>RFKJ01000666.1 GCA_003694325.1 Deltaproteobacteria bacterium | reverse complement strand
GCGCCCACCCGCCGGGAGCGGGTCGCCGCGCACCTCGAGAACGCATTCTGCGCCGGGTGCCACAACCTGACCGACCCCATCGGCCTCGGCCTGGAGAACTTCGACGGGCTCGGCGTGTACCGCGAGTACGAGAACGGCGCGCGGATCGACGCCTCGGGCGATCTCGACGGGGACGCCTACGACGACGCGTGGGGGCTCGCCCGGGCGGTGCGCGACGCGCCGGACTTCCCGCCGTGCATGGCGCAGACCCTGTTCACCTACGCCGCGGGCCACCGCCCCGCGCTCGGCGAGCTCGACCTCGTGGACTGGTACGCAGCCCGGTTCGCGGAGCGGGGGTACTCCATGACGTCGCTGCTGCGCGAGATCGCGCTGTCCGAGGGGTTCCGCACCGCGGCCCCGGTGGGAGGGGGCGCATGAGCTGGCACCGCAAGTCCGGGCGGCTGGTCCTCGACCGGCGCACGCTGCTCCGCGGCACCCTGGCCGGTGCGGCGGTGAGCCTGGCGCTGCCGCCCCTGGAGGCGATGTTCGACGCCAACGGCGAGGCCTACGCGCTGGACGGCGTGCTCCCCAAGCGGTTCGGCCTGTTCTTCTGGGGCAACGGCAACCGGCCGGAGCGGTGGGCCCCGTCGGGGACCGGCCTGGGCCCGGCGTGGTCCCTGTCCGAGACGCTGCAGCCGCTCGCCGCGGTCAAGCCGTGGCTCACCGTGGTCACCGGCACCGACGTGAAGCTGCCCAACGACGCTCCCCACAGCAGCGGGGCCGCCGGGGTGCTCACCGGCCACCGTCTGGGCGACGCCGAGGACGACAACAGCTTCCAGGCCCCCACCATCGACCAGGTCATCGCCCAGGCCATCGGCGGGCAGACCCTGTACCGCTCCCTGGAGACCGGGGTGGACGGCGCCACCGGCCGCAGCTTCAACGGGCCGAACAGCCCCAACCCGCCCGAGACCTCCCCCATCGCCTTCTTCGACCGCGTGTTCGGGCCCACATTCCGCGAGCCCGGCCAGGCCGCGGTGGACCCCCGGCTCGGCCTGCGCCGCAGCGTGCTCGACGCGGTGTCCGACGACATCGCCCGGCTCGAGGCCCGGGTGGGGGCCGCGGACCGCGCGCGGCTCGACCAGCACCTGTCCGGCCTGCGCGATCTCGAAGCGCGCCTGGCCCTGCTGGAGCAGGATCCCCCCGACCTCGCGGCATGCGCCCGCCCCGCCGAGCCCGACGCCGACTACCCGCCGGTGGCCGGCCGCCCCCAACTCGCCGCGATCAACGAGGTGTTCGCGCAGATGCTCGCCATGGCCTGCGCCTGCGACCAGACCCGCGTGTTCAGCCACTGGTTCACCGACCCGGTGAGCGACAAGCTGTTCCCCGGGGCCAGCGCCGGCCACCACGATCTCACCCACAACGAGGGCGGGGACCAGCCCGAGGTCCAGGCGATCACCGTGCAGTGCGTCGAGGCCTACGCGGCCCTGCTCCAGGCGTTCGCCGACGTGCCCGAGGGCAGCGGGACCCTGCTCGACCACTGCGTGATCCTCGGCACCACCGAGGTGTCCCTGGGCCAGACCCACAGCATCCTCGACATCCCGATCCTGCTGGGCGGGTCGGCCTCCGGGGCGCTCAAGACCGACCACCACCTCCGCGCCCTGGGTGGGGAGAATGTGAGCAAGGTCCTGCTCGCGCTGATCCAGGCGATGGATGTCAACCTCACCGAGTTCGGGTCGGAAGAAGGCCACGTGACCGAGCCGCTCGGCGACCTGTTCGCCTGACGGGAGCCCCCATGCGCGTCCTGTGTTCGCTGTCCCTGTTCCTCGCCGCTTGCCAGCCGGGCGGGTCCTCCGGGCGGGTCCCGGGCACCGACAGCTCCCCCGCCGTGGGCACCCCGGGCGGCACCCCTACCGGCACCCCGGGGGGCACGCCCACCGGCACCTCGGGCTCGGACGTGATCCGGTTCCGCGGCGCGGTCCCCCGAAACCTGATCTTCCTGTCCATCGACACCTTCCGCAAGGACCACCTGGGCATCTACTCCACCAAGGGGCTCACCCCGTTCCTCGACCAGGTCGCGGCGGAAGGGGTGGTGATGAACCAGCACACCCAGTGCTCCTGCTGGACCTTCGGGAGCACCACCTGCACACTGGCCGGCCGCACCAACATCGAGCGGGGCCACATCCCGCGGCTCAACGGCACCGTCGCCAACCGACCCCCGGTCCCCGAGGGCACCCCCTTCCTCGCCACCTGGCTCGGGCAGGCCGGCTTCTACAGCCAGATCGTGTCCGCCAACGACTGGCTGTCGGCCACCTGGGGGAACACCCAGGGCTACACCAAGGAGGCCAAGCCGCTCGGCGACGCCATCGCGGTCCTCGACAAGTCCCTGGAGCTGATCCAGCCCGAGCTCGACAACGGGACCATCGACCGGTGGTTCATGCACCTGCACTTCATGGAGCCCCACGCCGCCTACGATCCGCCGGAGGAGTACATCGTGGGACTGGACCAGCTCGAACCCTTCCCGGCGGACCTGACCAACCGCGCGGTGCACTACGGCTGGCGGGACCAGTGGCCGGACCTCGATCCCGACACCCAGGCGCTGCTCGAGGCCCACCTGCGCGTGCTGTACGAGGGCGAGATCCGCACCATCGACGCGCGGCTGGCGGACGACTGGCAGCGCCTGGACGACCTCGGCTTCCTCGACGACGCGCTGGTGGTGATCTGGAACGACCATGGCGAGGAGTTCTGGGAGCACGGCCACCAGACCCACGCCTACGACCTCACCCGTGAGGCCAACGACGGCTTCCTGATCTTCTGGGCGAAGAACATCGTGCCCGGCAGCTACGATGAGCCGACGGCGGCCATCGATCTCGTGCCGACGATCCTCGACCTGTACGGCCTGCCCATGCCCCCCGAGGTGACCGGATACCCCATCGGCACCGCTCCGCCGGACCGCCCCATCTTCACCGAGGCCCTGGCCCGGACCGGCGGGGTGCAGGCAGTGGTGAAGAACGGTTGGAAGCTCCACTACAACTGGTACGACGGATCGGTCCGGGTGTGGGACCGGAACACCGATCCCCTGGAGACGGTGGACCTGTACGACCCGACGGACCCGATGACCCTGGAGCTGTGGGCGGATCTCAAGCCCCAGGTCGAGGCCATGGCCCCGCTCATCGTGGACGGGCAGCCGGCGCCGAACTGGCCGCCCGACCTGCCGTGAGCGGCGTCAGTCCTCGACCACCGTGGGGGCCTCCTCGTAGGGCGGGTAGGCGCGGGCCTGCTCCCACGCGTCCTCGGCCACCGGGTCCACCACCCCCCTGGCCCGCATGTGGGACTCGATGGCGGTGAGCAGGCCCTCCTCGCGGCCGAGCTCCAGCGCCTCCCGCCACACCCGGACCCGCTCCTCGCGGGAGGTGCGGAGGTACGGGGTGCGGTCCGCGAAGGTCTCGGCCATGCGCTCGATGTGGGTGTCGCTGGGGTTCATGACGGCTCCCTGGGTTGACGCGTAAACACTACACCTGAAGTGAAATCGAGGTCAAGCCCGGTGGGCGCCGTCGGCCTCAGCCGCAGTGGACGCGTCCGCCGCGGACCGTGCACCGCAGGTCGCGGCCGGTCTCGGGGACCTCCACCTCCACCCGCAGGTCCACCACCCCGCCGAGGGTGACGATGCACGTGCCGGGGGCGGCGTCGAACCGCGCGACGTTGTCGCTGCCGGACAGCGTCTCGGTGGCCTGGACCCCGGGGCACTGAAGCGCCACCCGGTCGATGGGCTGGTCGCTGTCCACCCGGACCTTGAGCGGGGCCGCGGCCACGGTGGTCGGCAGGTCGAACTGGCCGCACAGGCCGCGGACGAGGTCGTTGACGAAGGCGATCTCGGCATCGTCGGGGAGGCGGGCGGCGCGGGCGGCGTAGGTGCGCAGGGCCTGGCCGCACGCGTCCCCGCCCATGGCGCGCTCCTGGAGCAGGTCGGTCCACGCCATGAGCGCCAGCGCCTTGTCCACGTTGTGGGGGTCGGACGCGAGCATCCGGCCCACGGTGGTGCGGAACACCCGCTGCTCGGGCTCGCCGGTCTTCGCGTCGCGGTACCGGATGGTGAGCACCACCGGGTCGCCGTCGCGGACGCCCTTGGGGTGCACCGCGAGGTCCTGGAGGAACACCTGGCTGGTGCCGGCGTAGTAGTGGATCGGCTGGATGTCGGCGGCCACCGTGCTCGCCTCCTCGCCGTAGAACCGCTTCATGGCGAGGGAGTCGGGCAGGTCGAGCTCGAACCGGACGTCGTGGGCGATGGTCTGCACCAGGCTCGGGAAGCCCGACCCGAACAGGCGGTCCACCACCGCCTCGGAGCCGAGGAACACGTAGGCGCCCTTGCCCTTCTCGGTGAGCCGGTCGAGGACGTCGTCGCGGAAGGTGCGGCCGACGCCGACCCCGGTGAGCCGGATCCGCTCCTCGTCGAAGGCGCGGCCGATCTCGGACACGGTGTGCGGGTTCACGTCGCCGGTGTTCAGCTCGGCGTCGGTGATCACCATCACCCGGCGGTTGCGGTGGTGGGTGTCCCGGTGCCGGCGGGCGACGTCGTAGCCCTCGCGCAACCCGAGGTCGAGGTCGGTGGCGCCCTCGGGTTCGATCCGGTCGATGGTGCGGGTGAGGAGCGCGGGATCGTCGCGGCCGACGACGAAGTTCTCGAGGGGGGTGCACACGCGGTCGTCGAACAGCACGATGTCCACGCGGTCCCCGTCGCGGAGCTGCTCGCGCATCCGGTGCAGGGCGCGGCGGGTGTAGTCCATGCGGCCCTCGTCCTGCATGGAGCACGACCGGTCCACCACCAGGGTGAGGTCCAGCGGCTCGGGCTCCGGCGCCGCACCCTTCACGGCGATGGCGACGCTGAGCTGGTCCCCGTCGCGGCGGGCGCTGGCGTGGACGTCGAACAACTGGGTCGCGGTGGGCTCGGCGGTGTCGAAGCTGAAGTAGTTGAGCAGCTCGTGGGGCCGGATGTGCTCCATGGGCAGAGGAAGGCCGTGCTGCAGCGCGAAGATCACCCGCTGGGCGCTGGCCAGGGACATGGAGTCGTCGTTGGACAGGAAGGTCCGGGCGCCCCACTCCAGCACCGGTCCGGTCGGGCGCTCGGTGACCACCGTGTCGCCCTTGCCGTCCGCCCGGCGGTCGCCACCGGCGTCGCGGGCCTTCTTCTCGGCGGGCCGGGCCGGTTCATCCAGGACGAGATCGCCGTCGATGGTGTCTTCTTCGAACTCGTAGAGAAGCTGTTCCTCCGACGGGTCGAACGCCGGGACGGACTCCGCTGCGACCGGCGGCGGCGGCGCGCCAGGCTTGGCCTTGGGCTGCTTGCGGTGGGCGCGGGCGCCGGTGGTCGCGACCGGGGAGGGGCTCACTGGCGCGCCGTACGCGCCGCCACCGATGGCGCCGGGGAGGCCGCCGTAACCCTCGGGCTGGGGGACGGGTTCGAAGCACTCCGGGCGCACGATGACCGGGTCGCGGGGGGTGCCGTCGGCGCCCACCGCCGCGGCGACGGGCAGGGCGGAGGCGATGGCG
>RFKJ01000665.1 GCA_003694325.1 Deltaproteobacteria bacterium | reverse complement strand
TCGGCGGGGCGAGCCTGCAACGGCGTTCGCTCCGGTGCCCGTCGGGGAGCGCAGGAGGGTCGGCATGGCGTGCTCCCCGCTGTTCGTTGTGGCGCTGGTGTCACCCGGGAGCCGGGCGTCGGACAACTTCGCGGGCTTCGACTTCTATGTCGGCGATCCCCACGGCCACACCGGCGTGAGTGAAGATGGGGGCAGCAGCGACGATCCCCCGGGGGGCTGCCTGGGGGATTGCGCGGCCTTCGCCGAGGTCTTCGAGACGGCCCGGGCCAACGGGCTCGACTGGGTGGCGCTGTCCGACCACGTCAACGGTGGCAACGCGGCCTCGCTCGACGACTTCGCCATGCTCCACGCCGCCGTGCTCGCGGCCCACGACCCGGCGGGGGGCTTCGTCACCGTCCCGGCCGGCGAGGTGTGGTTCGTCCAGGGCTGCGACCACGTCCTGGGTCACAAGAACCTCCTGTTGTTCGGTGACAACGAGACCCTGGCGGACATGGACCTGACCGACTTCCGGCCGGGTGGGGTCAGCGCCACGATGACGGTCGCGGCGTGCGACGACATCTGGGCGTGGATGGCGGACCTCGCCGACACCTGGGGAGACGCCCTGCTCATTCCCCACCACCCGGCCCTGGAGCGGCCCATGCCCACCGACTGGGACTGCCAGGATTCGACCTGGTCGCCGGCGGTCGAGGTGTATTCGGAGCACGGCAACAGCCTGGAGAAGGACGCCGCCTACGACCCCCCCTGGTCGGGCGAGCACACCGCGGGAACGGTCGAGGCGGCGATCTCCCCGGACGAGTACGGACTGCGCCTGGGGTTCATGGGAGGCACCGACAAGCACGACACGCGGCCGGGAGGGGTCTGCCACCTGGACACCGAGCACCCCCTGCACCCCTTCGGCGGGGGGCTCACCATCGTCTACCAGGAGGAGGGCGGGGGCTTCGACCGGCCGGAGCTGTATGACGCCATCGTCTCCCACCACACCTACGCCTCGACGGGCCTGCCCGTGCCCCTGGTCGTCCACTGGTCCAGCGACGGGGCGGTGCTCGGGGGACTGGGCGACGACCTGGTCTTTGCCTTCGGGGCGGGCCTGGACGTGGCGGTGTCGGTGCCTCCGGAGTGGGTCGCCCTGGTCACCGAGGTGGTCCTCATCGGACCGGACGACCGGCGATGGACCCTCACCGAAGCCAGCGGAGGAACCTGGACGGGGCGGATCGGCAGCGGCGAGGTCCCCGCCTACCTGGTTGCGCGGGTCGAGCTGGACGGGTCCCTCTACTACGACCCCGGAGAGTGCGACGACGGCGGGGCGGACCAGGCCGAGTTCCTGTGGGCCAGCCCCTCCTGGCTCACCGATGATGGGGGCGACTACGATGGAGACGGGGTGACGGTCGCCGATGGCGACTGCAACGACGGCCGGCGATGGGTCCGCCCCGGCGCCTGGGAGCGGTGGTACGACGGCATCGACCAGGACTGCGACGGGGCCAGTGATTTCGACGCCGACCGGGACGGCCATGACTCCGCCGACCATGGCGGCGATGACTGCGACGACCACGACCGGTGGGTCCACCCCGGCGCCTGGGAGCGGTGGTACGACGGCATCGACCAGGATTGCGACGGGGCCAGCGACTACGACCGGGATGGAGACGGGCACGACGCGATGGCTTACGGAGGCGACGACTTCAACGACCGGAACCCGGCCGTGCCCTGAGGCGCGGTCGGGGGGAATCTCCATGCTGCGCACCATCGAACTCGACCCCGGGACGTGGCTCCAGCACGACAGTGCCTGGCTGGAGCCGGAAGAGGCCGACCGGCTGCTGTCCGACCTGGTCGCCGAGGTCCGCTGGGAGGAGCGACCCATCTACGCCTTCGGCAAGGCCATCATGCAGCCGCGGCTCATCGGCTGGGCCGGCGACCTCCCCTACCGGTACTCGGGCCAGACCCTCCCTCCGCGGGCGTGGACTCCGGCGCTGCGGCGGCTGCACGCGGCGGTGGAGGAGGCCACCGGGCAGCGGTTCAACCACGCCATGCTCAACCGCTACCGCGACGGAAACGACCACGTCAGCATGCACGCCGACAACGAGCCCGAGCTGGGGCAGGACCCGATCATCGCCTCGGTCTCCCTGGGGGCGACGCGGCGCTTCGTCATCCAGTTCAAGCGCAAGCGTGGGCGCAAGCGGAGCTATCGGCTCCGCCACGGGAGCCTGCTCGTCATGGGGGGCAGCTTCCAGCACCGCTGGCGGCACGCCGTCCCGCGGGACCCGGCCTGCGAAGCAGAGCGGGTCAACATCACCTTTCGGCTGCTCCACGGCCCGCCGGGGTGGCGGGCGCCTGCCGAACATCGTTCGATGCCGGAGGGCGAGGCCCAGCCATGAGCCTGCAGCGCACCCGCACCCTCGCTGGTCCCGTCGAGTACCACCTCGATCCCATCAAGGGCTCGCGGTTCATCGGCCTGGCGGCCCCGGTACACGATGACGCCCAGCTCGAAGCCCTGCTGGCCCGAGCGGCGGAACGCTGGCCGGACGCCCGGCACCACTGCTGGGCGGTCCGGTACGTGGACGGCCGGGTGCGCTCCTCGGATGCCGGCGAACCGGGAGGCTCGGCGGGGCGGCCGATCCTCGCCCAGATCGAGGGACATGGCCTGGCGGACGTCGCCGTGGTGG
>RFKJ01000053.1 GCA_003694325.1 Deltaproteobacteria bacterium | reverse complement strand
GGGCTGGCGCGGGGGGCGGTCAGGATCGAGGGGGCGACCGGTCAACAAGCGGATCCTGACCGGTTTCCGGTCAATATCGGGAGGACGAGGCCTCGCCCATGCGATCCTGTCCGTAAAGCGGTCAGGATCGCCGGGGCGAGGCATCAACCACCGGATCCTGACCACACGCCCGCCCCACCAGCGACCGTCGCCACGAGGGCGCGGGACGCTGCCTCGCGCCGCCCGGAAGCGGCAACATCACCCGTGCCTGCCGGTGGCACCCGCAGCGCCCCCTACACCACCAGCGCCGCCTTCTTCTTGCCGGCCCACAGCACCGCGGGCCCGGTCACCAGGTCGTCGGGGGACGTGACCCGCTCCGACCAGGTCCGGGCCCCGCCCTGCTTCACCAGGCGACGGGCCTGGCCCTTGCTGTCGCAGAGCCCGGCGGCCACGGCGGCGTCGACCCAGGTCAGCGGGAAGTCGACGTGGGTGCAGGCAAAGGTCGAGGAGCGCGACAGGGTGCGGATGACAGTGGCCCGCTCGTCTTCCGTCAGGCGCCCCTTGCTGAACAGGACCCGGCTGACGAAGTCGGCGTCGGCGGTCTCGTCGTCGCCGTGCACCAGCCGGGTGCACTCCCGGGCCAGCACCCGCTTGGCATCCCGCAGGCCGGCCCCCTCGGCGTCACAGAGCTGGTCGATCTCGTCCAGGGACAGCGTGGTGTACAGCTTCAGGAAGCGCTGCACGTCGTCGTCGTGGACGTTGAGCCAGTACTGGAAGTAGTCGTAGGGGCTCACCTTGTCCGGGTCGAGGAACAGCGCGCCCCCCTCGGTCTTGCCCATCTTCCTGCCATCAGCGGTCTGCAGCAGCGGCACGGTGAGCCCGAAGGCCTGCGCCCCCTCGACCCGCCGGATGAGGTCGACACCCCCCACGATGTGGAACCACTGGTCGTCGCCGCCGACCTGCAGGGTGCAGCCGTGGTCCTGGTACAGGCGCAGGAAGTCGTAGCTCTGCAGCAGGTGGTAGTTGAACTCGACGAAGGAAAGGCCCTGGTTGCGCTCCAGCCGCTGCCGGGTCCCCTCGGCGGTCAACATGCGGTTGACGCTGAAGTGTCGCCCGATCTCCCGCAGGAAGTCGATGTATCCCCAGGGCATCAACCACTCGGCGTTGTCGAGCATGATCGCCGCGTTGTCACCCTCGAAGGACAGGAACCGGGTGAGCTGGGCGCGCTGGGCCTCCAGGTTGCGCTGGATCTGTTCGGGTCCGAGGACCTCGCGGGTCTTGTCCTTGCCCGTGGGATCGCCGATCCGGGCGGTGGCCCCGCCGAGCACGACGATGGGGCGATGGCCGGCCTGCTGGATCCAGCGCATGAGCATGACCGGCAGCAGGTGGCCGGCGTGCAGGCTGTCGGCGGTGGGATCGAACCCGGCGTAGAAGACCACCGGCCCCGCGTCGAGGGCGGCCCCCAGGGCCTCGCGATCGGTGACCTGCTGGACGAGGCCCCGGGCCTCGACGTGTTCGAGCACGTGCATGGCGTTCTCCTGCGCTGGGTCGGCGAAGTAGCCCGCCGCATGACTTCGGGCACCACGGAGACCGGCGGCACCCCGGGACCGTTCCCCCGCCGGCCCGACGTCAACGGCGCCGGCGGATGCCGGCCAGGGACAGCAGGCCCGGCAGCAGCAGCAGGGCGGCGCCGGTCTCTCCGCTGGCCCCACCACACGCCCCGCACCCACCAGCGGTGGCGCCGCCGGTCCCGCCATCGTCACCCGGCGGACCGTCCTGGATGGGCAGCGGCGTCTCGTAGCTGCCGGTGTTGCGGGCGTCGTGGAACGCGCTCTGCCACTGCACGACCTGATCGGCCCGCCCCGCGGTCCGCCAGGCCCAGACGTAGCCGTCGCGGGTCGTCAGCACCACGTCGAGCCAGCCGTCACCGTCGACGTCGCCGACCGCCGGAGACCCCAGGATCCACTGGCCGGTGGCCTTGGGCCAGCCCGGCGCCTCGACCCCCTCGCCGTCCCAGGCGTGCACCAGCTTGCCGGCGCTGGCGTAGATGACCTCGGGGCGGCCATCTCCGGAGACGTCGGCGATGGCCGGGGCCATCAGGAACTGGAGGTCCTCGATCTGACGTGGCCAGCCCGGCAGGTACTCCCCGGTCGCCCCCGACCAGGCCGCCACCGGGTGCTGGGCGTCCATCCACGAGCTGGCGGCGATGCTGGCCACCCACAGGGGGCTGGTGCCGCCGATGACCGCGTCGGGCACGCCGTCGCCGTCGAGGTCCCCAAAGGCCGGCTGGGTCGAGAGCTGCAGCAGGCTGGGGGCCAGGGTGACGTTGTTGCCCTCGGCGTAGTCGGGCTCGACGTAGGACAGGTCGGCGGCCAGGGCGCCGTCGTGGTGCACGAGGTCGGTCTGGCCGAGCATGATCGGGTCGAGGATCTCGAGGTCGCCGTCGTGGTCGAGGTCGGCGACGGCGACGCTGGCCGGGTGTCCCTCGCCGATGACCGGCAGGAGCAGCGCCTGGGCGATGAGCCCCTGGGTGGTCCAGGGAAAGCCCGGCAGCGGCTGGCCCGTCGGCCCGTCGATGCCGTGGGTGACCGAGTCGGTCCCGCCGTTGGCGCCCTCGTTGGTGCCGAGCAGGATGGCGATGTCGCCGTCGCCGTCGATGTCGGCGACGGTGGGACTGGCGATGATCCGCGCCCCGGCCACGTCGCAGACCGTCGGGTGGCACAGCTCGACCGGGTAGGGTCCGACGTCCTGTCCTCGACCGTCGACGACGTAGAGGTACTGGTCGCCGCCGCCGGCGACGACGTCCAGCACGCCGTCGCCGTCGACGTCAGCCAGGGCCGGCGCCCCCATGAATCCGCGGTCGAAGATGTGGGTGCTGTCGAGCACGGCCGGGTCGCGACCGAGCTGGGTGTACGGGAAGCCATCGACCACCCGGCCGTCGAGGTGCCAGGCCCACAGCCGCCCCTCGAGGGTGCCGGCCACGATCTCCGGCTGGCCGTCCCCGTCGATGTCGCCCACTGCCGGCGTGGCGACGATGCTCTCCCGGGGCGGGGGCACCGCCCCGCTGGTGTAGGCCGGGGCGGCGGCGAACCAGGGACGCTCCATGGCCGCGGTGGACACCGGGAAGCCCGGCAAGGTCTCGCCATCCCCCCGCATCACCGTCACCTCGCCCGACGAGGTGGCCAGGACGATCTCGAACACCCCGTCCCCGTCGAGGTCGGCGAGGATCGGCGACGCCTCGGCGCTCGACTCCAGCCGCCGCGGGAAGCCCGGCAGCAGGTCCGGGTCGCCGGTCAGCTCGATGTACTTGCGCGCCTCCCCGACCACGCCGGCGGCGTCGGTGGCCCGCAGGCGCAGGGTGAGCCCGCCCTGGTGGGCGCGCTGCAGCCGGGTGACGACGTCTTCTTCGGCGGTCGGCTCGGTGGGCTCCGACAGCGACCAGTCCGACAGGTCGACGGTGGCCAGCGCGCCGTCCACCTCGCCCGTCCCCGAGGCAACCTCCTCCCACTCCCGGGGGTCGCCGCCGCGCCCGACCTCCAGGGTCCATGTCACGGCACTGCTGCGCGCCGCCGTGATCTCGGCGTCCACGACGAGCAGCGGGTCGCGGGCGATGTCCTGGGCGTCGAACCACCGCGGCGCGGTGATGCGCACGACCGGGGGGATGCGCCCGGCGACCAGCGCGTCGACGGCTCGGGCGAGGTTGGCCCGACCATAGCCGTGAAAGCCGTCCCAGCCCTCGGCGCTGGGGTAGGCCGACGCCTGGGCGCGCTCCTCCTCGGACAACCAGATGTCGTCGGCGGTGCCGGTCAGGAGCTGGGTGACCTCGCCGGCGGCGAGGGGCGGGTCCAGGGCGAGGTCCCGGGCCACCGAGTGCAGCAGGCCGACCATGCCGGTGATCCGGGCGGTGGCCCCCGTGGCGCAGGCGTCGCTGCTGGCCGACAGGACCAGCCGCGGCCCGTAGTTGTTGCAGTTGATGGTGTTGAAGAAGGAGTAGGTGCCCGAAGGGCTGGCGCCGGCGTACTTGACGGACTTGACGAACAGGGCGTCGTCGATCGCCGACGGGAAGTTGTGGTGGTACTGGTTCTCATCGCCGGCCGCGCCCACCACCAGCATGTCGTGGTCGTAGGCGTAGGCGACGGCGGCCCGGGCGACGTCGGGGACGGACATCGCCCCGAGCGCCTGGGAGATCGCCACCGCCCCCTGGTCGGCGGCGTAG
>RFKJ01000052.1 GCA_003694325.1 Deltaproteobacteria bacterium | reverse complement strand
GCTCGGGAGACCTGCGTCACCGTCGCCGAGTACCTCGAATTCCTCAACGACCTCGAATCCACCGGCCAGGGCGAGCTGGCCGCCCGGGTGGCCCCCCACGAGCGCGGCGCCATGGGCAGCGGCCACAAGCTGCTGTTCGGCCGACGCGACGACGGCACCTGGTTCAACCAGCCCGATCCCGATGGGGATCTCTGGGGGGAGCGCTGGCCGGTCCTCATGGTCGACTGGCACGGCGCGATGGCCTACGCCCGGTGGTACGCCGACCGCACGGGACTGCCCTGGCGGCTGCCGACCGAGCTGGAGTCCGAGAAGATGTCCCGCGGCGTGGACGGCCGGGCCTGGCCGTGGGGAGACGGCTTCGACCCCAGCTTCTGCCACATGGAGAAGTCCCACGCCGGCCGCCGCAACCCCATCGACGCCGGCTCCCACCCCGTCGACGTCAGCCCCTACGGCGTGCGCGACGTCGCCGGCAACGTGCGCTGGTGGTGCCTGGACGCCTACGAGGAGGACCGGACCCGCCCCCTCCCCGACGGGAGGGCACCGGAGCCGGTCCTGCCGGGCGATGGGGGCTACGCCAATGTCCGCGGATCGTCGTGGGTGCTGAGCGCCATGAGCTGTCGGGTCAGCCAGCGGTTCAAGAACCGGGTCTCCTATGTCAGCTACGACCTGAGTTTTCGGCTGGTCTGCCCGTTGACCGCCGAGCTGCTCGGTGACCCTGGTTGATGTTGACGGCGACCTCGCCGCTGAAGCCGCCCATCTCCCGCACCCGGGCCCGGCCGGCCACCCCTCACCGGCCCGTCAACGTCCCCGCCGCGGCATCATCGCGCCGATGCCTCGTTCCAAGGCGTAGGCCGCCAGGCTCTTGATGGCGTGTTCGCGGGGTAGGGGCGGCTTGCCCCTGCCCATGCGGTGGATCTGCTGCTCGTACCACAGCAGCTCGGTCATCCCCAGGCGATCCACCGCCTTGATGCCGGTCTTCACCGTGGGCAGCTCGACGGCGACGTCCCCCTCGCGCAGCAATCGCGCCGGCAGGTCGGGGTAGAGCACGAGCGGCCGGGCGAGGCCCACCAGGTCGATGGCCCCGGAGTCGATGGCCGCCGCCATGGCCCGCCCCGACCGGAAGCCGCCGGTGACGGCCAGCGGCACCTCCACCTGTCCGCGCACCGCCTCGGCGAAGGCCAGGAACCAGGCCTCCCGCTCCCGGGTGCTCTGCCGGGGCGACATCATCGCCGGCGCCTCGTAGGTGCCCCCCGACACCTCGATGAAGTCCACGCCGCGGTCGGCGATGGCCTGCACCGTGCCCATGGCTTCGTCTTCGGTGATCCCTCCCCGCTGGAAGTCCGCCGAGTTGAGCTTGATGGCCACGCCGAAGCCCGCGGGCACCGCCGCCTGGATCGCCGCGATCACCTCGAGCACGAAGCGACGGCGCTTGTCGGGGCTCCCACCCCACCGGTCGGTCCGCCGGTTCGTCAGCGGCGACAGGAACTGGCTGACCAGGTAGCCGTGCGCACCGTGGACCTGCACTCCGTCGAACCCGGCCTCGGCGCAGACCGCCGCGGACCGGGCGAACCGCTCGATGATGTCGATGATCTCGTGATCTTCGAGGGCCCGTGCCTCGGCCATGTACCGCTGCATGCGCGCCGAGAAGGGGACCGCGCTGGGCGCCACGGCTTCGGCGTTGAGCTTGCGGGGAACCTGCCGGCCGGGATGGTTGAGCTGGACGAAGCACAGCGCCCCCCCCTCGTGCGCCGCCTCCGCCCAGGCGGCGAGGCGGTCGAGGTGCTCGGGCCCCTCGATGCAGACGTTGCCCGGCTCCCCGAGGGCCCGGCGGTCCACCATGACGTTGCCGGTGACCAGCAGGCCGGCCCCGCCCCGGGACCAGGTCCGGTACAGCACCTCCAGCTCGGGGCGGGGCGCCAGGTCGGGGTCCCCCAGCGCCTCGCTCATCGCCGACTTCAGCAGCCGGTTGGGCACCACCCGCCCGCAGGGCAGGGGAAGGGGACGGCCGAGGATGGAGGCGATGGCCTCGGCGGACAGCGACGAAGGGGAAGCGGGAGCGGTCACGGGGACTCCGGGAGGTGCGGGAACGGCGCGCGGCCACCCCACCGCGATAGCCGACCCGGGTGACCGGTGGTGACCTCTGGCGGGCGGTTTTCAATCGCCGCATGCTGTTCTGCGTGCTGTCCGGCTTTTCGTCGGGCCTGCCGCTGTACGTGCTCTACCAGATGGTGCCCGCCTGGCTGCGCGACCGGGGCGTGGATCTGGGCACCATCGGGCTGTTCAGCCTCATCTCCTTCCCCTACACCTGGAAGTTCGCCTGGTCTCCCCTCATGGATCGGGTCGCGCTGCCCCTGGGCCGGCGACGGGGCTGGGCGCTGCTCACCCAGGGGGTCCTGTTCGCCGCCCTGGCGGCGCTGTCGGCCTTCGACGCCGGCGAGCAGACCCGCCAGGTGGCCGCCGTGGCGTTCATCGTGGCCCTGTTCAGTGCCAGCCAGGACATCGTGCTCGACGCCTGGCGTCGCGAGGTCCTGCCCGACCGCGAGCTGGGGCTCGGCAACAGCGTCTTCGTCAACGCCTACCGGATCAGCTCCCTGGTCCCCGGGTCCCTGGCCCTCATCCTGGCCGATCACCTCCCCTGGTCCCAGGTCATCCGCGTCGTCGCGGCGTTCATGGTCGTGGGGATCCTGACCACCTTGTGGATGCCCGAGCCCCGGGTCCCTCCGGCGCCGACCCGGACGCTGGCGGCGGCGGTCCTCGACCCCTTCCGCGAGTTCTTCCGCCGCAACGGCCTCGGTCCCGCGCTGTTGATCCTGCTGTTCATGCTGCTCTACAAGCTGGGAGACAGCATGGCCACCGCCCTGTCGACCCCCTTCTACCTCGACACCGGCTTCACCAAGACCCAGGTCGGCAGCATCGCCAAGGCCGCGGCCCTGTGGTCCAGCATCACCGGCGGCATCGTCGGCGGCCTCATCATGGTCCGGGCCGGCATCAACCGGTCGCTGTGGCTTTTCGGCGTGGTGCAGATCGTCAGCATCCTCGGCTTCTGGCTGCTGGCGGTCACCGGGCCGAACGAGTGGCTGCTGTTTGCGGTGGTGAGCTTCGAGTACCTGGGAGTTGGCATGGGCACGGCGGCCTTCGTGGCATTCATCGCCCGCAGCACCCACCGCGCCCACACGGCCACCCAGCTTGCGCTGCTCACCAGCCTCACGGGCGTCCCGCGGACGTTCGCCAACGCCACCACCGGCTACATCGTGCAGGCCGTCGGCTACCCGGCCTTCTTCCTCCTCTGCACCGCCATCGCCCTGCCCGGGATGCTCCTGCTTCCCCTGGTCGCACCCTGGGGCGACGATCCGGCGGCCGACGAGGAACCCGGCATCCGGTAGGATGGACGCCCCGTCAACGGGAGGCGAGCATGCCCCGGCTGGTCATCAAGAGCACCGCCCACAAGATGGAGCGGTTCGAGCTGCGCAAGGGCGAGTACCGGGTCGGTCGCGACCCGGAGTGCGAGCTGCGCCTGCCCAACGTCTCGGTCAGCCGCGTCCACTGCAAGCTCACGGTGGGGGATGGCTGGACCGTCGTGGAAGACGTCGGCAGCAGCAACGGCATCATCGTCAACGGCAAGCCGGTCCAGGACATCCGGCTGCAGAGCGGCGACACCATCGAGGTCGGCCGCTACCAGCTCATCTACATGGGCGGCGGACCCGACGACCGGTTCATCAAGGGGCGGGTGGTCGAGTACCTGCCCGAGTACAAGCCCATCGAGGCCCGGGCCGACGCCCGGGCCGAAGCCACCTATGCCATGACCACCGAGGACCTGCAGCGGCTCAGCGGGATCCGGCGCCTGGTGGACGACGGCCGCCTGGTGTCCCTCACCGACCCCAGCCGCTACTGGTACCCCGAGGACCGGTCGGTCACCTTCGGCGGCCGCGGGGCGATGATCCCGACCCAGGGCTGGTTCCACTGGGGCGTGGTGGCCGAGGTGACGTGGAACGGCAAGCGCCACGTCATCCACCGCCGGAGCCGGCTGGTGCCGGTCAAGGTCAACGACCAGCCGATCACCGAGCACGTGTTGCAGGGAGGCGATGTCGTCCGCATCGGCCGGACCGGGTTCCGCTACGAGGAGCCGGAGGACCCCCGCGCGGCGCGCAAGGCTGCCCGGCGCCGCAAGGTCGAGACCTTCACGCCCGGCGCCTGAGCGGGGCCGGGCCGGCGCCGGCGCGACATCCTGTCCACCCTCCGACGGGGAGACGACGACCGATCCGGTGTCCAGGTTTCAGGTGGAGGCATGAAAGCCACGATGTTCCAGCGCATCCTCGTCCCGGTCGACTTCTCGGACAACGCCCGCGCGGCCCTGGCACTCGCCGTGCGCATCGCCGCCGAATCGGCGGGCGAGCTGACGATCCTCAACGTCGTCCAGTCGCCCCAGGTCTTCACCGCCGATGTCGGCATCCCCGAGATCGCGCCGGTGTTCGTCGAGGTCACCGAGCAGCTCCGCGCGGCCTCCGAGCGGCGGATGGCCGAGTGGGTGGACGAGATCGTCCCCGAGCCGATGCCCCGGCTGCTCAAGGTGGTCCAGGGTCGGGTGGTCGACGAGATCCTCCGCGAGATCGAGTCCGGCCACTACGACCTGGTGGTCATGGGGGCCCACGGCACCCGTGGCCTGCGCGGTGCCCTGCTGGGATCGACCACCAACCGGGTGGCCCGCAAGAGCCCGGTGCCGGTGCTGGTCACCCACTGAGCGGACCGGAGACCGGCCGACCGGTGGGGGGGG